>CAKUMG010000361.1 GCA_934667465.1 uncultured Actinoplanes sp.
GTCGGAGTTCGGGCCGGGCTCCGAGAGGAGCTCGAACCGGTCGAGCACGGCCACGTCGTTGATCGCGGCCCGGGCCTGGGCACCCGCGATCCGGCGCCGGGAGGTCCTGTCGGGGCGCATCGCGTCGATCCGGGCCAGCCCCGCCGAGGTGAGCACCAGGACCCGGCACCAGGCGGGGCTGCACACCACCTGTTCCGTGTTGGTGGAGTCGACGCGCTGCTCCCGGCCGGTCTCCAGGTTCGTGAGCCGCCCGGCGCCGTCGGTCAGCCAGGGCCACGCCGCGAGCGTCCAGGCGCCGGGCACCTCGCGGACCGCGGCACGCGCGGAGCCGCGTACGGGAGCCGATCGCACCTCTGTCACGTCGGGCCCGGCGGCGGCCACCCACCAGACCCTGCCCCCGGCGACGACGAGGTCGGTCGCCGCGCCCGCGAAGATCGTGTCGCCGGTGTCCCGGGTCAGCAGCCGCACCCCCGCGCCGGACACGGTCGCCGTCCAGAGCGTGCCCTTGCCGCCGTCGACCGATTCCGTCCAGTAGACGGCGTCGCCGGCCACCGTCACCGTGCCGAACTCCGGGTTGCCCGCGGCGGGCAGGCGCCGCAGCTCGCGGACGGTGCCGGTGCGCAGCAGCAGGCGGACATGGGCGCCGTCGGGGGTCGGGGCGGTGCCGATCGCGGTGCGCGCGTCGAGGAACGTCTCGGGGTGGAACGTCGTCCCGTCGGGCAGCGCGCCGGGCAGGTCGGCACGCTGCGCGCCGGGCCAGGCCGTCGTCACGGTCGCGGGCGGTGGGGGCTCGGGCCGGTCGTCGTCGTCGCTGGGGTACGCGAGCAGCGCCGCAGCCGCGACGAGCGCGCACCCGAGGCCGGCGAGGCGGGCGGTCACTCGTACTGCTGCTTCGGGGGCGCCATCTCCTGCCAGCCGCTCACCTGCAGGTAGGGGACCTCGGCGTCGTTGACGGGGTCCTTGGCGACCTGCCCGGTGAACGTGCCGGTGGCCCGGATCCACGTGTCCGCCGTGACCCCCGCGGGGACGTCGCCGGCGAGACCGACTTTGATCGGGCGCCCGTCGGCGGCGCAGCAGGACAGGACCATGCGCGCCAGCATCGGCTCGCCGGCCGGGCCGGGGGTGATGAAGCCGGTGAGCCGGACCGTCCGGTCGGCGAGGCTGCGCCCCTGGTCGAAGACGGCCCGCGACGCGTAGTCCAGCAGGGTCACGTCGACCGGGTCGCCCTCGGGCAGGGGCAGATAGTCGGAGTCCGCAGTCTGGGAGGTGAGCACCGATCCGGACTGCCCGGCGGCGTAGGAGCCCAGGGCCGGCGGCGCCACCAGCAGCAGCCCCAGCACGGGCAGCAGGAGCAGCCAGCCGACGCGCGGCTCGTGGTGGTGCCCGTGCTCGTCTCCCCCGCCGTGATCGTGGCCGGGGTCGTCCCGGCCGCCCGCCCGGGCACCGACGAGGACCGCATTCACCGGTGCGGCGGTCGCCGGCTGCGCGGGGATGACCGGCGCCGCTCCGGACGGCTCCCCGGCGGCACGGCGGGCGGGACGGAGGTCATACCAGAGAGTCATGACCGCCGCCGCGATCAGCAGCACGCCCGACGCGATCAGGAACGGCCGCAGCCCCTCCTTGACGTAGCGCAGGTAGACGTCGCCGAGGCTGGATTTCAGGATCGCACCGCCGAACAGCAGCATGACGACCGCTTGGGCCTGCCGGTTCACGAGAGCACCTCCGGACGGGTGACGACGGCGCTCACAGCAGCACCGCCCCGAAGAGCGAGCCGGCCAGGACCGCGGCGACCAGCGTGGCCGGGGCGAAGCGGGCCGTGAAGCGCCGCCCGAACACGCCGGCCTGCATGCTGATCAGTTTGAGGTCGACCATCGGACCCACCACCAGGAACACCAGCCTCGAGGTCAGGGAGAACTGCGACAGCGACGCGGCGACGAACGCGTCCGCCTCGCTGCAGATGGAGAGGAGCACGGCCAGGGCCGCGAGGGCGAGGATCGCGAGGAGCTCGTTGCCGGCGAGCGCGTTGAGCCAGCGCTCGGGGACGATGACGTTGATGGTGGCCGCGGCGGCGGCGCCGATGACGAGGAAGCCGCCGGCGTGCATGACGTCGTGCCGGGCGGAGGCCCAGAACGCCTGGCCGCGGCTCATGGCGTCGAGGTCGGGCCGGTGCGGCAGCTTGATCCATTCGGCCTTGCCGAGGCGCAGCCAGAGCCAGCCCATGGCGACGGCCACGACGAGGCTCGCGACCCCGCGGGCGACGACCATCTCGGGGTTGCCGGGGAAGGCCACGGCGGTCGCGGTCAGCACGATGGGGTTGATGGCGGGCGCGGCCAGCAGGAACGCGAGCGCGGCGGCCGGGGTCACGCCGCGGCGGATGAGCGAGCCGGCGATGGGGACGCTGCCACACTCGCAGCCGGGCAGCACGACGCCGGCCAGGCTCGCGGTGGGCACGGCGAGCGCCGGGTGCTTGGGCAGGGCGCGGGCCCAGAACGAGCGGGGCACGTAGACGGCGATGATCGCGGAGAGCACGACCCCGAAGACGAGGAACGGCACGGCCTGCACGAGCACCGACACGAACACGGTGGTCCAGGTCTGCAGCCGCGGGTCGGAGATCAGCGACGCCAGGGGGTTGCGGAACACGACCAGCAGCACGAGCAGCACGGCGAGGGCCTCGACCGACCCGAAGCGGCGCGGCGTCTTTTCGACGTCTTTCTCGAGGACGGACAACGACGCTCCGATCACGGCTCGAAGGGCTCGGGCGCGCCCACCATACCGGCCGGAAAGGCCTCCCGTCGCGTTGTCCACAGGCGATCCCCCCATCGATGCGCACGCATGCCGAGCTGCGCATATGCGTGTCACACTCAGGCGCTACGATCCCGCGGTGACCATCGATTCGCATGCGGCCGCCGTCGCCGCCGCCCACGACGTCGCCGCGGCGCTGGAGCCCGGTGCGGTGGAGCGTGACCGCGCCGGTGCCGCCGCCGTTCCGTACGAGGCGCTGCAGGTGCTCGACGGCTCCGGTTTGCTCGGGATCACCGTGCCGCGCGAGGCGGGCGGGCCGGGGCTGGGCCCGGTGACGCTGGCCGAGGTGACCCGGATCGTGGCCGCCGCGGATCCCGCGATCGCGCAGGTGCCGCAGGCGCACTACCTGCTGGTGGACGTGCTCGCGGTGCACGGTGACAAGGAGACCCAGGACCGGCTGTACGCGGAGGTCCTGGCCGGCCGCCGGATCGGCAACGCCCTCGCGGAGCGCGGCGGCAAGCACGCACAGGACCTGTCCACGCGGCTGCGCGGCGGGGTGCTGAGCGGGCGCAAGTACTACACGACGGGCGCGCTGACCTCGGCGTGGATCGCCGTGAGCGCGCTCGGCGACGACGGCCGGCTGGTGCTGGCTTTCGTGCGCCGGGACGCGCCCGGTGTGACGGTGGACACCGACTGGGACGTGATCGGTCAGCGGGCCACGATCAGCGGCACGGCGACGTTCGCGGAGGTGCCCGCGCCGCTGACGCTCGATTATGCGGGCGCCTACGAGGTGCCGCAGCAGCTGGGCGCGCGGGCACAGCTCGTGCACGCCGCGATCGAGGTGGGCATCGCCGGGGCCGCGGTCCGCGACGCGCGCGCCTACCTGCGCGAGAAGGCCAGGCCGTCGACCGAGGCCGTACGCGCCGGCGCGTCCACGGCCGCCGACGATCCCCTGGTCCGGCACCGCTACGGCCGGATCGCCACCCGCGTGCGGGCGGCGGAGGCGCTGCTGGCGGCTGCCGCGCGTACCGTCGAGGAAGTCGGTCTCGTCCCCGCCTCGGCGGAGGAAGCGGCGCGCGGTTCGCTGGCGGTGGCGGGCGCGAAGGCGTTCGGCAGCGAGGTGGCCGTGGAGGCGGGATCGGAGTTGTTCCAGCTGTGCGGGACCAGCGCGACGGCGAGCAAGTACGACCTGGACCGGCACTGGCGCAACGCCCGCACGCACAGCGTGCACGACCCCCTCGACTGGAAATACCAGCACCTGGGGGCGTACGAGCTGGGTGACGTCCTACCCCCGAACCACGGGCAGCTCTAGCGCGAAGTGCACGGTGCCGGGGCCGGTGCCGCCGGGGCGCTCGTCGTGGATCAGGCGGCCGCGGGAGCGCCAGAAGGCCTCGGCGCCCGGGCTGATCGGGTCGGTGTGCAGATAGGCGTCGCGGTAGCCGGGGTCGGCGGCGATGAAGGTCAGCAGCCGCTCGACCAGGGCGCCGGCCAGGCCGCGGCGGCGGTGGGCCGGGTCGACGTAGACGCGGGAGAGCTGGGCAGTGGTGGCGTCCGGGTAACGGTCGGCGAGCCAGGCCGGGGTGAGCGGGCCGCGGGCGCGGACGCCGGCGGTGGCGACGATCTCGGCGGCGTGCTCGGCGACCAGCAGGGTGTGCCGCGGCGGGGTCAGATAGGTGGCCTCGATCTCGATGATGTCGCCGTGCCACTCCGGGCGGTAGCCGGACTGCAGGTCGCGGTAGACGGCGTCGAGCATGATCCGGCGCGCGCCCGGGACGTCGGCCGGCTCGGCGGGGCGCAGCACGACGGGCAGCGGCGTCACGGTGATCATGAGTGCAGACGATAGCTTGTTGCCAAGTGTTGGCGACAAGCGCGAGTGACGTACGCCCCGCGGGCTGGGCGTGGCCTGCGGCGCGGCCTAGGATCACGGCGCAAGGTGACGGCGGTCGGAAGCCGGTGCAAGCCCGGCACGGTCGCGCCACTGTGACCGTCCCCGCCAGGGGACGGGAGTCAGACCCGGCGCCGTCACGACAAGCCTCACCCCCGGGACGCGAAGTTCCCCAGGAAGGTTCCACTCGTGATGCGCAAAGCCCTCGCCGCCGCGGCGGCCCTGCTCCTGGCGGTCGCCGGGTGCGGCTCCTCCCCCACGGCCGGCGACGGTGACCGTACGCTCACCGTGGCACTGCAGTTCCCGCCCCGGGCCGCGTACGCGTTCGACGCCGACGACGGCGCGCTGCTCATGACGCTCGGGGTCGCCGAGCCGCTGACCACGGTCGACGCCGCCGCGCAGCCCGCGCCGAACCTCGCGGCCTCGTGGGCGCAGACCGCCGACCCGCGCACCTGGCGGTTCGAGCTGCGCGAGGGGGTCACGTTCCACGACGGGACGCCGCTGACCGCCGCCGCCGTCGTCACCGCGCTGTCGTACGTCGCCGGGGTCACCGCGCCGCCGCGCGCGATCCGGGACATCGGCTTCGCGGTGCGCGCGGCCGGGGAGCGTACGGTCGAGATCTCCACGAAGGAACCGGACCCGGTGCTGCCCCTGCGGATGAGCAGCGGCAACCTCGGCATCCTGGCACCCGCCGCGTACGCCGCCGGTGGCGCGCCGGGCGTCGTCAAGACGGGCACCGGGCCGTACGTGCTGACCGCCGTGCAGGGCGCCGACTCGGCCACGCTGGTGCGCAACGACGGCTACTGGGGCGAGCGCGCCGGGGCCGCGGGGGTGACCGTGCGCTACCTGAGCGATCCGCAGAGCCGGGCGCTGGCGCTGCAGTCGGGCGACGTGCAGTTCGCCGAGGGGCTGCCTGCCGCGTCGGTGGCGCAGGTGCGGGCCGCGGGGGCGACGGTGGATGCGTACCCCGCCGCGCGTACGGTCGAACTGCTCCTCAATCAGTCGGCGAAGCCGTTCGACGACCTGCGCGTGCGGCAGGCCGTGACCGCCGCGATCGACCGGCCGGTGCTCGCCGACCAGGTGCTGACCGGTTCCGCGACCGCCGCGGCCGACCTGTTCGGGCCCGCCGTGCCGTGGGGTGCGAGCACGCCGCCGCCCGCGGGCGACCCGGCGAGGGCGAAGCAGCTGCTGGCCGAGGCGGGCTACGGGCCGTCGTCGCCGCTGACCGTGCGGCTGTGGACGTTCCCGAACCGCCCCGAGATGCCGGTGCTGGCGACCGCGATCCAGGCGATGCTGGCCGAGGCCGGGATCACCGTCGAGGTGACCGTCGGTGACTACGCCGCGCAGGAGCCGAAGGTGCTCGCGGGCGACTTCGACATGTTCCTCAACTCGCGCAGCTACCTGTCCGACTTCGCCGACGCGGCCGGGGTGCTCGCCTCGGACTACACGTGCGCGGGCAGCTACAATATCGACCACTACTGCTCGAAGGAGTTCGACGCGCTGGTGGCGGGCCTGTCCGGGGTGAAGACGGTCGCCGAGCGGCAGGAGTTGTTCACCCGCGCGGCGGCGATGCTGACCCGCGACGCGGCCGGCGTCATGATCGTGCACCCGGACAACACGGCCGGCTCGCGCGGCGCCACCGGGTTCGTGCCGGACCCGCTCGGGGTGCGGCCCGTCCTGCCGCGGCT
>CAKUMG010000362.1 GCA_934667465.1 uncultured Actinoplanes sp.
GGGGTCGAGCAGGGCGGTCCATCCCGGGCGCCACTGCTCGGCGCGGGCGTCGATCTCGGTGCGCAGGTTGGCGCGCCACGGGCCGAACGTGTCGTCGGCGGGCCACCACGGCGGCCAGGAGTCGTAGCGGCGCTCGACGGTGACGCCGGTGGCCGTCGTCGCGATGCTCAGGAACAGCCAGCGGCCCCGCTCGTCGTCGGCCTCGGCACCGCGCAGCCGCCGGATGAGACCGCTGAGCTCGTGGAAACCGCCGAAGCTGCCCTCGCCCGGGAGGTCGGCGGGCGGATGGTCACCGTGCCGGACCTCGAGACTGCTGCCGTCGGCGTACGCGCTCAGGGAGCACCTGCCGTCGCCGGCGCGGGCTCGGTGCCGCATCCACGTCGCCAGCGCGCCGAGCTCGCCGGTGCCGACCGGTTCGGGGCGCTCGCGCTCGGGTTCGGTGCGCATCGCCGCCCAGATGAGCCGGTCGTGCTCGGCGTCGCTGAGCTTGCGGATCTTGCGGCGTTCCGGGGGCCGGCCGGGCGCGCGGGCCGGGGGCTTGGCGCCGCCGAGCAGCCCCGCGCGGGTGGCCACGGCGAGCCCGGCCCCGAGGTCGACCCAGGGCACAGCGCCGGCCACGAGACCGGCACCGGGCACGGTGAGCCGGCCGAGCAGGGCGTGCAGCGTGTCGAGGCCGAACGTGCGCAGGAGGCGTACGGCTGCGTCATGCACTTCGGCGCGCTCGGCGGGGGTGTCCGGCTCGTGCTCGCCCCACTCGAAGACGAACTCGGCCAGCTCGTCCTGGGCGGCGCGCTCGGTGAGGATCGCCCCGGCCGTGGTGGCGAGGCCGTCCTTCGTCCGCTCCGGATAGGTGACCCGCCGCCAGCCGCCGCGCCCGCCTCTGCGACCGTCGCCGTCACCGCCTTCACGGTCGCCACCGTCGCCGGTGCCGCCACCGTCGCTGGTGCCGCCGTCACCGTCACCGTCGCCGCCGTCGCTGGTGCCCCCGTCGCTGGTGCTGCCGTCGTGCCAGAGGACGTAGCCGAGCTCGTCGCGCGCGGCGAGCGGGCTCAGCTCGTCCCACGGCAGCCAGGACGGCGCCCCGGCGAGCAGGTCGAGGGGCGGCTCGGCCTGCAGGGTGTCGCTGTACTCGTGGTCGTAGCCCCACAGCACCGCCCGGCCGCCCTCGACCAGGGCCAGGTGCGCCCAGTTGCCGCCCCCGTCGTCGTGGTGGGCGCCGTCCGGGGTGATCGACCACACGTCGTCGTGGCCGAGCGCGGTGAGGGTGGCGGCCAGGGTCGCCCACCGGCGCCACAGCTCGCCGGGGCCGGGAAGGTCGACGCTGACGGTCACGGGGTCAGGTTATTGGTCCTTGAGGCCCTCGATGAAGGCACGCCACGCCGCATCGGGGAACACGAGTGCGGGTCCGCCGGGATCCTTGCTGTCGCGCACGGCGACGATCCCCGGAAGATTGTCCGCGACCTCGACGCAGTCGCCCCCGTTGCTGCCGCTGCGGGTGCTCTTGTGCCACTGGGCACCGCTCAGGTCAGCCATCGCTCTCCTTGATGATCGTGCCGATGAGATCCTCGGAGGCGCGCTGGCCGAGCGCGACTTGTTCCAGCTCAGCCCACACGCCACTGTAAGTCTCCACTTCGCGGGGCTTGTCCAGGTAGAGGGCACCGGTGAGATTTTCGCAGTAGATCGTGGTCGGCTCGGGCGCTGCCGCCCCGACCGTGGGGAAATCGAGGATGGTGAACGAACCGGCGCTGGAGGCGGTGTGCGGCCCCGCCGCGTACGGGATGACCCGCACGGTGACCCCGGGGCGCTGCGAGATGTTGACCAGGTGCGCGAGCTGCTTCTGCATGCCCAGCGTGTCGGCGATGGTGCGGCGCAGCACCCCCTCGTCGACGATCACCTCGAGCCGCGGGGGCGGTGGGCTGTGCCGGCGCAGCAGTTCCTGGCGCTCGAGGCGTACGGCCACCGCGTTCTGCACCCCGGCCTCGTCGAGCGCGGCGCGGCGGCGGAACACCCATTCGGCGTACTCCCGGTTCTGCAGCAGTCCCGGGATGACGCTCGGGGCGTAGTGCCGCAGCCGCTCCGCCGCGGTCTCCATGCCGACATAGAGTTCGAACCAGGCCGGCACCGCATCGCCGTACGCATGCCACCAGCCTTTGGCTTTGGACTCGCGGGCGAGGCCGACCAGCACCTCGGTGATCTGCCGGCTGGCGCCGTAGAACGCGCACATCGCGAGGACGTCGTGTTTGCGCAGCGAGACTTCGCCGTTCTCGATCCGGTACATCCGGGCCCGGGAGAACTCCAGCTCCTCCGCCGCGGCCATGAGCGAGATCCCGGCCCGCTCACGCAGTTGCTTCATCAGGCGCCCGGCCTGCCGCCGTGGCACCGTGGAGCCTGTCTCGACGCTCACGCCGCCCCTCCTGTCGGTAACTGTGCAGTTGTCACGAACGAGACGACCGGAACGCCTCGAGCGAGACAGCGAGAATGTCGATCCGGGGAATCCCGCGAAGATCCATTGATGGTTGAGACTAGGTGACGCACGCTCCTCTGTGTAGCCCCCAAGTCGCCGAACGTGATCAACAAGGGGGTGGTGACCGAGGAGGATGAATGTTGCTGCCCCGCACGGAACATCTGCCCGCGCGGCCGGCCTGGGACTGCGCGGTCTGCGGGCAGACCTGGCCGTGCGCGAACGCGCGGGAGGAGCTGGCGACGCAGTACGCTCGGTATCCGGCCGGGCTGGCGATCTACATGGCCTCGGTCATGTACGACGCGGTCGAGGACCTGACCGCGCAGGGCGAGCCGACACCGGCCGACCTCTACGAGCGGTTCCTGTCCTGGGTGGCCTGACGGACGATCACATTACGTCTTGATGTGTCGATCCTTAAGCGCTCCTGAGGTGCAGCCCGCCGGGGCCCGCCGCCGGGCATAGTCGCCGCAGCGCCGCGGACCCGCGGCCGTCCTGCGAGTGTTCGAGGTGACCGGTTCCGTGTCGATGTCCGCTGCCCACCGATTCCGTTACACGCTGGCGGCGGGGGCGACCGCCGTGGTGATCGGGGCCGGATTCACGGTCGTCGGCTTCGAGCGGCAGGGCGACAGCACCACCGCCGAGCGCACCTCGACCGACCTGCCGCTGACCAAGCAGCCGCCCATCGACCTGGGCACCGAGGCGGACCCGCTGCTCGACGCGTCCGCGGCGCCGTCCCTGCCGCCCTTGGCCTCGCCGTCGGCGTCCGCGCCGGCATCGCCCTCCCCGTCGCCGTCGCGCACCTCCGCCTCCCCCGCCCCTTCGAAGACGAGCCCCTCCCCCAAGAAGACCCCCGCGAAGCGCAAGACCACGGCTCCGGCGCAGGTCGACTCGGGTTCGGGCTCCGGCTCTGCGCCCAAGACGAGCGGCTCGGTGCTCCAGCAGGCGCTGGCGCACATCAACGCGGCACGCGAGGACGAGGGGCTCGACCCGTACACCCTCGACGACAACCTGTCCCGGGCCGCCGCCGTGCACAACGATCGCATGATCGACGGGTGCGGGCTGAGCCACCAGTGCTCCGGCGAGGAGGGCATCGGGCCGCGCTTCAGCGCCCAGGGCGTCCAGTGGCGCTCCGCCGGCGAGAACATCGGCCAGGGCAACGCCGACGACAACGCCGCCTCGATCGCCCGCGCCGCCAACGGCCTGACCGACATGATGCTCGCCGAGGTCCCGCCGGAGGACGGCCACCGCAAGAACCTGCTCAGCAAGGGGTTCAAGCGCATCGGCCTGAGCATCGTGCGCGACGGCAGCGGCAAGGTCTGGATGACGCAGGACTTCGTCGGATGAGGCCGGGACCCTCGCGGCGGCGCCGGCGGCGGCCGCTCGAGTTCGGACCGACGCGGCCCGTGGGGCCGCAGCAGCCGGCCGGGAACCTGATCCCGTTCCGGCGGCGGCGGCCCGGCGGGTCCTCGCGGCCCTGATCCTCGCCCGCGGTGCTCCCCTCCCGGTTCGGAAGGGTGACCTTTTGCCCGTGGCTGCCCGCACTGATTCAGGCGGGCGGTCGCGGGCAGACTGGTTCCGTGAATGATTCTGCCGCCGGCTCCTGGGCCTCTCTCCCCGCCGCCCGCGTCGACGAAGCAGCGCGGCTGCTGCTCGGCCTGCGACTCACCGCCAACGGCGTGACGGTCCGGCTCACCGAGGTCGAGGCCTACAGCGGGCTCGGGCAGGACCCGGCCAGCCACGCGCACCGCGGCATGACCGGCCGCAACGAGGTCATGTTCGGCCCGGCCGGCAAGCTGTACGTCTACCAGATCTACGGCATGCACTTCTGCGCCAACATCGTCTGCGGCGAGGAGGGCGTCGCCGCGGCGGTGTTACTGCGCGCCGGGGAGGTCGTCGAGGGCATCGATCTCGCCCGTACGCGGCGCGGCGCCGCACGCCACGACCGTGACCTCGCCGCCGGGCCCGCCAAGCTGATGCAGGTGCTCGCCCTCGACAAGGGCGCCAACGGGACGTCGGTGCTCGACGGGAGCGGGCCGGCCACCCTGGGCGCGCCGGCCGGCGCGGTGGGACCGATCGCCGCCGGGCCGCGGGTCGGGGTCACGGCGGCGCACGACGTGCCGTGGCGCTTCTGGATCGACGGGGACCCGACGGTGAGCGCGTACCGGCGGCACGTGCCCCGTTCTTCCCGGTCCTCCCGGGGAAAAGTGTCGTAGGGCGCTGATAGACCTGGGGGCATGGAACGACCCCGGGTGGTGGTGTCCGTGTCGGCGTCGGTGGACGGGCGGCTCACGCTGCGCCGCGACTGCCTGCTGCTCCACGAGGATGCGGCGCGGGCGTGGCAGGCGCTGCAACCACCGGGGGTGGCGGCGGTCGAGCGGGCGCGGTCGGCGCAGATCGAGCAGCTGTACGGAGCGCCGGGCGCGGTTCTCGAGGGGAGCGGCTCCCTCGTGCCCGCGTCCGCCGGCCCGGTCGACGGGTTGCCGCCCACCCCACCCGGCCCCGGCCCCGGCCCTGGCGACCCACCCTGGTCCGGCCCTGGCGACCCACCCGGCCTCGCGCCCGGAATCCCGCCCGCCTTCGGGCCGGAGGATTTCCTGCCCGCGGAGATCGTGGGGCGCCCGGGGCGGCGCAGCTGGTTCACGGTGGTGGACAGCCGGGGCCGCGTCCGGTGGACCATGAAGCGGCACGGCGGCCAGGACCTGCTGGTGCTGGTGTCCCGGGCGACGCCCCGCGACTACCTCGCGTTCCTGCGCCGCGAGAAGATCTGCCACCTGGTCGCCGGGGACGAGCGCGTCGATCTCGGGCTCGCCCTGCGGCGGCTGCGCTCGGTGCTCGGGGTCGAGACCGTCGTCGTCAACGGCGGCGGCACCCTGCAGGGCGCGCTGCTGCGGGCCGGCCTGATCGACGAGCTCCAGCTGATCGTGCTCCCGGCCCTGATCGGCGGCAGCGGCGTCCCGGCCCTGTTCGACGGCCCCCAGCTCGGACCGGACGACCACCCCACCCCGCTGCGGCTGCTCTCCACCCACGCCGAGACGGACGGCACCCTCTGGCTCCGCTACGCGGTCGGGGGTGACTGACGGCGGTGCCCGGCGGGGCGCTCTGGCTCCGCCATGCGGCCGAGGTGACTGACGGTGGCACCCGGCGAGGCGCTCTGGCTCCGCCGGGCGGCCGAGGTGACTGACGGCGGCGCCCGGCGGGGCGCGGCGTCTCCCGGCAGCCGGGTCGGGAGCAGGAGCAGGAGGCACGGAAAAGCGGGAAACGCCGGCCCGCAGCCGGGGCGGGCGATAGGTTCCGACCCGTGATGTCTCGACGGGTGTTGCTGCTGCTCGACGTGTTGTGCCTGGCCGGCGTCCTGTGGTGCGCGGTCCTCATCGCCGGGCTGCTGAGCGGGACGACGCTGCTGGCCACGACGCCGGCCGTGCTGGTCGCGGTGGCGCTGGTGCTCCCGGGGTTCATCGCCGGGATCCTGACGAACCGCCGCGATCTGGCCCGGCATCACCCCCAGAACTGGTTCATCTCGGCCGCCTGGGCCCCGCCGGTCGACCTGCCGCGCTGGGGGTTGCTGACCGCCGGGGCGGTGCTGGCCGCGTTCTGGATCGCGGGCTTCGGCGCCTTCGCCGGTGTCAGCGTCAGCGTGCCGGCCGGGGACACCGTCGCGCAGGATCGTCAGGTGCGCCACGAGCAGCGCTTCGCCCTCGGCATGCTCGGCGGGATCGGCGTGGGCGGCACCGCCCTGGCCGCCTCGAGCCTGCTCCGCGAGCGCCGCACCGGTCGCGGCCGCACCGGCACCCTCCACCCCACCACCCGCTCGACGCCGCAGCGCCGCCCAGCCTGAGATCGCCCCAGTGCCGCCC
>CAKUMG010000363.1 GCA_934667465.1 uncultured Actinoplanes sp.
TCGGTGCTGCCGAGGCGACGAAGGCACCGACCGCCTTGGCGATGTCACCGGAGGGGACGGCGCCGAGATCGACGTTGCCGTCCTCCCACTTGTACGCCTCCCCGGCCGCCTTCACGTCCAGGCCGGCGCTCTGCAGGGCGAAGCCGGTGTGGCGCAGCGGGTCGAGGCCGGTGCCGATGCCGGCGGCGTTGAAGCCGAGGCCGCCCGCGGTGATGACGCCCCCGAAGAACTTGGGCAGGTTGATCGAGCCGCTCTGCAGCCACTTGACGACCTCGCTGACGGCGTCGCCGATCGCGGTGGCCGAGGCGGTGCCGGTGCCCGCGGCGACGAGCTTGGGCGCGGGGCCGGCGTTGTTCGCGATGCCCAGCAGCGGCACAGCGGTGGCGACGCCCGCGCCCGCCGCCTTGGCCAGGTCGCCGTCGAGCCTCGGACGAGGCGGAACCTCGGGGAGCGGGGCCGTCACGAAGCTGGCGTCGTCGTCGCTCGACCCGCCGTCCAGGGCGGTGGCGAAGGTGCCGGTGCTGGACACGGGGGAGGGCGGCTCCACCGAGACCGCGGACTCGCCCTGCCCGTCCAGGTGGTCACGCAGGGCCTCAGCCACAGTGGCGGGCGCCGGCTCCTCGACCGCCGGCTCCGGCGTCGCGGGGGCTGGCTCCTCGTAGTCGTACTCCGTGCCCGGCCACGCCCCCGGCGGCGCCGCCGACCGCTGCACCACCGGCGGGTCCGCGCGCCCCAGCAGGTGCCCGACGGCGGTGTTCCCGGCCTGCTGCTGCAACGCGAGCAACGCCTCGGGACCGGTGAGCGCGTGCCGGTCCGGGGTGGACAGGCGCCGGGCGGGCGTGCCGGGCCGGGACTGGGTCTGCCGGATCACTGCCTGCTCCTCGCGCCGCGGCCGACTGCATCGGTGCCAAGCTATGGGTCCGAAGCGGACACCAGCTCGACACCAGGTGAAGAATGGGAACCGGACGGAGATTGGGCAGCGACACGACTACCGGATGGGCAGCCGGATCCCGGAGACTCCCGCCCTGCAATGTGTCGCTACGGCCCGCCTAGGAGTCACCGGTGCCCTCCGCAGTACCCCGACGTTCGCACACCCGCGCGGTCCCACGCGGGCGTCCCCTCCTCAGGGTCGCCCTGACCCTGCTCCTGGCGCTCACCGGCAGCACGGTGATCGTGGCACTGCCCGCCACCCCGGCGCTGGCCCTCGCCAGCGACTGGGCCGGAAGCATCACCAAGGCGTCGCCGGCCAACAAGCAGTGGATGAAGGAGATCGACGGCGCCAGGAGCCTGGCCGATCTGTCGATCCCGGGCACCCACGACAGCCTCGCGCTCTGCGGCAAGATGATCGGCACGGAGTGCGAGGCGATCAGCACCGGGAACACCCAGACGCAGGAGAGCCACGGCTGGAGCGCGGAGACGCTGATCAACCAGTTCGACGCCGGGATCAGGGCGCTCGACATCCGGGTGCGCATCGACACCGGCTCGGGCGCGCCGAAGTTCACCATCCATCACGGGGTCTTCTACCAGTACGCGAACTTCGACGACGTGCTGGTCAAGACCCGGGACTGGCTCGCCGCGAACAAGAGCGAGACCGTGCTGATGAGCATCAAGGCCGAGTGTGACGGTACCGATCGTTCCTGTGAGGACGCGAGCGGCTACCGGACCGACGAGGCGATCACCGACACCTTCGGCTCCTACCTCGCGGACCCGGCGTACCGGGGCCTGTTCTGGTCCGGTTCGGTGGATCCCGCGAAACGGTCCGAGGCGATCCCGAGCCTGGACACCGTGCGCGGCCGGATCGTGCTCACCGGGTTCCGCAAGCGGGACGGCGATCTTCTGCCCGGTTACGGGCTGGGCCCGCTGTTCCCGACCAACCAGTACGGGAACCAGTACGTCCAGGACGACTTCGAGATCAAGAACCTGTTCGGGACCGACGAGAAGTGGGAGAAGGTCCGGACGCACCTCCGGAAGACCAACGGCATCTGGGATGCGACCCGCGGTGAGCAGGGCCACCACACGTATCGCGCGGAGGCGCTCTATCTGAACTACATGAGCGCGACAGGAGTCGACGGTTCGGCGTGGCCCATCACCATCGCCTCCGGTGAAGCCGTCACCGGCGTCAACGAGTTCCTCCTCCAGTGCCTGAACGAGGACCTCGGCAGGTGCCCCGAGTTCTACGCGGACCGGGACGAGCGGTTCGGAGGGGAGGAGGGGAAGCTGAAGCGCTTCGGCATCCTGATGATGGACTTCCCGGGCGGCCACCTCCTCGACCGGATCATCGCCGTCAACCCGAAGGACCGGGTGCCGACGCCCCCGCCTCCGACGACGAACCCGACGACGCCGCCCACGACCCCGACGACCCCGCCGCCGACGACCCCGCCCACGACGACCCCGCCCACGACGACCCCGCCGACGACCCCGCCGGTCGTGCCGTATCCCTCGGATGCGAAGACGTTCACCGTCAACGCCAACGGGAAGTCGTTCACCACGACCCAGCCGCGCAACTCGGTGGCCACCTACACCTGGACGGACGGCCAGGCGCCCCGGGCCTGGCTGACCAGTGCCGGCAACGGGCAGCTGAACCACAAGATGCAGCAGGTCGCGGTGGCCGCCCAGGCCGGGGCCACGGACACCGTGTCGGTGGACGTCAACCGCACGTACCAGACGATCGACGGTTTCGGTGGCGCGATGACGGACTCGGCGGCCTCGCTGATCCTCGGTTCCGCCCACCGGGACGCGGCGCTGAACCAGCTCTTCGGCACGGGCCCCGGCCAGGCCGGGCTCACCATGGTCCGGTCGCCGATGGGCTCGAGCGACATGATGGCCGACGGCAACGACTTCCACACGTACGAGGACACCCGCGGCAGTTTCTCCGCGGAGGCCACCGCCAGTGACAAGCGGCAGATCGAGGCGCTGCAGCGGGCCAAGACTGTCGCCGGCGGCAACTTCAAGCTGATCGGTACGCCGTGGAGCGCGCCGGGCTGGGCCAAGCGCGGCGGGTCGCTGCGGCCGAAGGGCTGCGGCATCGAGGCCAACGAGCTGGACCAGGGGCAGGTGCCGGCGTACGCGGACTACTTCCGTAAGTACACGGCCAAGGGCATCAAGCCGTGGATGGTGTCGATGCAGAACGAGCCGCAGAACTGCAAGACCGCGATGCCCACGACCCTGGTGCCCAGCAGTACCGCGGTGGCGCTGGCCAAGCAGCTCAAGAGCAAGCTGCCCGGCGACGTGAAGGTGCTCGGCTTCGACCACAACTGGAACGACAAGCACTACGTCGACGCACTCACCGCGCAGAGCACCGGGCGGGTCGACGCGATCGGCTACCACTGCTACGACGGCACCCACTACGCCACCCAGACCACAGCGGTGGCGACCTACATGACCGAGTGCTCGGGGTTCACCGACTCGACAGCCAACGTCGGGCAGAACCTCGGGTGGGAGGTCGCGAACATGCTGATGGGCCCGCTGCGGCACGGGTCGAAGGGTTCGATCTACTGGAGCCTGGCGCAGGACCGCACCGGCGACCCGCACCTGAACAGCCCGGACGCGTGCCAGACCTGCCGCGGCATGCTGACCCGCAACGCCGACGGCAGCTTCGAGCCGAGCCAGGACTTCTACTACTTCGCGCAGTTCTCCGCGTTCGTGCGGCCGGGCGCGCTGCGGATCGAGTCGACGAACTCCGGTGACATCTCCACCGTCGCGTTCCGCCAGGGCAACACCACGACGATGGTGGTGCTGGTCTCCGGCACCCGGGCCGACGGCGGCTCGGCCGGCTCCGACGAACGGGACCTGCGCAGGCACATCGTGCAGTACGACGGCGAACACGCCGCGCAGAAGACCGCCTGGCTCGTCGGCGCCGACGGCTACCGCCGCTGGATCAGCGACGGCTCGACGTTCAACTGCCTCAAGTACGACGCCGGCATGCAGGGCCCCGACAACGTCTCCGGCGGTGCCCTGGACAAGTACATCAACCTCGAACACGTGTGGGCCGTGTGCGGCGCCTACACCATGGGGGTCAACAGTCAGCTCGAGCTCGGCACGTACATCAAGTCCGGCGGCAACGCCCGGCTGACCCTCACCTCCGGCGGGTTGCGTGCCACCGACGCGCAGGGCGGGACCCGCTGGGCGCCGCCCGGCACGGGGGACCGGCTCATCCTGCAGAGCGACGGGAACCTGGTGCTCTACTCCGGCAGCCAGGCCGTCTGGGCGAGCGGGACGTTCGGCACCGGAGCGGCGTGGCTGTCGATCCGCGACGACGGCACCTTCATCCTGACCGACAAGGCCAACAAGAAGGTGTGGGTCAGCCCCACCGGTACGCGCGACTACCGGCGCCGCATCGTGCAGTACGACGGCGACGGCGCGGCCCAGAAGACCGCGTGGCTGGTCGGCAACGACGGCAACCGGCGCTGGATCCCGGACCTGCCGACGTTCCAGTGCCTGCAGGCCGCCGACGCCGGCACCCCGATGTCGCTGAGCAGCGACGTGCTCGACACCCTGCCGAACCTCGACGGGGTGTGGGCGGCCTGCGGCGCCGACCGGATCGGGCCCAACGGGGCGCTGGAGGCGAAGGGCCACCTCAAGGCGGGCGACTACCGGCTCACGCTGACCGCCTCCGAGCTGGTCCTCACCCGCAACGGGACCCGGGTGTGGGCCCCCGGGAAGGGCGGCGAGCAGCTCAAGCTGCAGACCGACGGCAACCTCGTCATGATCGACAAGGACGGCCGCCCGACCTGGGCGACCGGCACTTTCGGCAAGAGCGCCGGCTGGCTGGTCCTCGGCACGGACGGCTCGTTGCGGCTCTACGACGCCGCGGGGAAGCAGGTCTGGACCCGCTGATCCGCCGGAGGACGGGCACGCCACGATGTCGTGGGGCGTGCCCGTCACCGTCTCCGGGCCACCCTCTTGCGCGCTGTTGATCCACAGTGATTGCATGGGCCGCGGCTGCTCCTCCGGCCGCCGGTCAGGAGGCGGTCATGCTCGCGGGGCTCGGTCGTACGGCGTACCGCCGGCGCTTGTGGATCATCGCGGTGTGGGTGGTCGTGGCGGTGGCCGGCGGGGTGCTGGGCGGGTCCGTCTACGACCGCACGGAGACGATCGACACCCTGCCCGCCGGTGCGCCGGCCGGGGTGGCGCAGGACCGCCTCGACGAGCTCGCGCCCGAGGGTGAGCGGATCGTGGCGGTGATCTCCGGGCGGGACGTCGGGTCGATCGCGCTGATCGACAGCGTGAGCCGCGTCGCGTACGAGATCCGCGCCCTGCCCGGCGTGGCCGAGGTCGAGGACTCCTACACGACCGGGACGCGGACGATCTCCCGCGACAACCAGGGCTCACTGATCACCGTCGAGCTGAAGCCGGAGCTCAGCGACGACGAGGCGCTGGCGGCCGCCGACCAGGTCAGCGCCGCGCTGCGCCGCATCGACGCGCCCGAGATCCTGATCGGCGGGGAGCTGCTCGCCGAGCGGGAGTTCGGCGACCTGGCCGTACGGGACGCCGCCGTCGGGGAGTCCGTCGCGCTGGCCTGCGTGGCGGTGCTGCTGATCGTGGCGCTGGGCGGGCTGGTGGCCGGACTGCTGCCGCTGGCTGCCGCCCTCGGCGCGATCGCGGCCACGCTGCTGACGCTGACCGGGCTGGCCGGGCTCCTGCCGGTCAGCGACTATGCGGTGAACGTGGTCACGCTGCTCGGCATCGGCCTCGCGGTCGACTACAGCCTGCTCATGATCGTGCGGTTCCAGCAGGAGCGGGCCGCCGATCCGCGCGCCTCCACCGAAGACCTGATCGCCCGTACGGTGGCCACCGCCGGCCGGGCGGTGCTGGTGTCCGGGTCGGCGGTCACCGCGGCGCTGGTGGGGCTGTTCGCGTTCGGGGATCCGCTGCTGGCGGCGATGGCGATGGGCGGGGCGCTGGTCGTGGTGCTGGCGACGGCGACGGGGATGACGCTGGTGCCGGCGCTGATCGCGGTCGCGCACCGGCGGATCCCGGAGCCCGGCGGATGGCTCGCGCGCAGCCGATCCGCCCGTCCCGCAGGCCGGCGAGTTTCGGCGCGACAAAACGGCTCGGCGCGACAAGACGGACGGACGCCGGGGGCGGGAGCGGCGAGTCGAAGCGGCCCGGCGCGACAGAACGGACGGATGCCGAAGGCCGGAGCGACGGGACAAAACGGACGGTCGATAGAGGCCGGGCCCGGCCTGCTGGCACGGCTGGCCGCGTTCGCGCAGCGGCGGCCGGTCCCGGTGGCGCTCGGCGCGGCGGCCGGCCTGCTGGTGCTGAGCGTTCCGCTGTGGTCCGCGGAGTTCGGCAACTCCGACGTGCGGG
>CAKUMG010000364.1 GCA_934667465.1 uncultured Actinoplanes sp.
CTTGTGCACCGCACGGCTGTCCAATGTGCGGGCGAGAAGTTAACCTTCAGCGATGTCTCGTAGCACGGTGCGTCGCGTCGTGGTGGTTCTGCTCGCCGGGCTGCTCGCCGGCCCGGTCGTGGCGCCCGCGCCCGCGCTCGCCCACGGTGGCCTGGTCGTCTCCGACCCGCGGCAGGCCGGCACCGTCACCGAGCCGCTCGCCGCGGTCTCGCTGACCTTCACCGAGAAGCCCGCGCCGTACGCGTACTTCGCCGTGATCGCGCCCGACGGCTCCCGCGTCGACAGCGGCTGGTCGAACGCGCAGCCGGTGCCGCTGACCACCCCGGTCCGCGAGTTCCAGGAGATCAACGGCGTGTGGACGCCGCAGGAGTACCGGACCGGTTTCCCCGTCTCGGTCGCGGTGAGCCACTGGCCGGCCCAGGGCGCGTACGTGATCAGCTACCAGAACGTGGCCTCCGACGGCGACGAGGTGGCGGGGGAGATCAGCTTCACCTGGTCCGGAACGCCCGTGCCCGCCCCGGCCGGCTGGCAGGCGCCCACCGAGGGGCCGCCGCCCGAGCTGCTCGCCGCGGCCGCGGCGGCCCGGAAGCCGGCACCCGCGCAGGCCGGCGCGGCCGAGCCCGACGGCGGGACGAGCGTGTGGGTCTGGCTGGTGCCCGTCCTGCTGGTGGTCGCCGCGGGGCTGGCCTACCTCACCGTACGGCCGCCGTCCTTCATCACCCGCAAGCCGTCCCCGCGCCCGGACTCCGCCGCGAAGCCCGCCTCCGGCCCGAGTGCCGAGGCGCCGAAGTAAGCAGCCCGCCCGCCACCCATAGCCGCAGCCCGCCAGCCGCAGCTGCAGCCCGCCGCCCGCCAACGGCCGCCGTCTGTCGGATGAACGCTTCCTGACCGAGCGGTATCGATCGGTCCGGTCCCCGCGCCGGAGCCCCGCGCATCGACGGGTGTGCCGCGCACCACCATAGGCCCCGGGTGATCTTGGTGTTACGTTGTTGCACGGAGTTGGCAACAGCACCGGCTGTGCCTTTGGAGGGGGACTGCGGTGGCGACCGCCGTGCAGGAGCGGGACGTGCTCGGCGTCGAGGCACGCCGGCGGACGACGGTGATCTGGATGGTCGCGCTGACCGCGGCCCTGATCGTCACCGTGCTGGTCGCCGTCGGGACCGGCGCGATCGGCATCGACCCGGCCACCGTTGCGAAGATCATCTGGCACCGGGTGACCGGCGCGGGCGAGGTGACCTGGACGCCGCCCGAGGAGGCGATCGTCTGGCAGGTCCGGCTGCCGCGGGTGCTGCTCGGCGTGCTGGTCGGCGCGGGCCTGGCCATGTGCGGCGTCGCCCTGCAGGCGATGGTCCGCAACGTGCTCGCCGACCCGTACCTGCTGGGTATCAACTCCGGCGCCTCCAGCGGTGCCGCCGCCGCGATCCTGTTCGGCGCGGGTGCGGGTTTCGGGCAGTACGCCCTGTCGCTCAGCGCGTTCCTCGGCGCGCTCGCCGCGTCGCTGCTGGTCTTCCTGATCGCGCGCTCCGGCGGGCGGATCACGTCGATCCGGCTGCTGCTGTCCGGCGTCGCGGTCGGCTACGCGCTCTATGCGACGACCAGCTTCCTGATCTTCGCGTCCGGCTCGGCCGAGGGTTCCCGCTCGGTGATGTTCTGGCTGCTCGGCTCGCTCGGGCTGGCCCGCTGGGACGCCCTGCTCACGGTGACCGCGATCATCGTGATCGGCACGATGCTCTACCTGACCATCGTCGGCCGCAAGCTCGACGTGCTCGCCGTCGGCGACGAGACCGCGCACACCCTCGGCGTCTCGCCCGACCGGTTCCGGATGCGGCTGCTGGTGATCGTGTCCCTCAGCGTCGGCGTGCTGGTCTCCGCGGCCGGCAGCATCGGCTTCGTCGGCCTGGTCGTGCCGCACCTGGCGCGCCGCATCGTCGGCGCCCCGCACGTCCGGGTCGTGCCGGTCGCCGCCCTGGTCGGCGCGATCCTGCTGGTCTGGGCCGACGTGATCGCCCGGGTGCTGCTCGCGCCGCAGGAGATCCCGATCGGCATCATCACCTCGCTGCTGGGCGCGCCCTTCCTGCTCATCCTCATCCGCCGTCTGCACGCCGCAAGCGCATGATCCCCACCATCATCAGGAGACGACCGATGAAGAAGGCTGTCACCGCGGCCCTGTCCGCCACCGTTCTGCTGCTCGCCGGGTGCGGCGCGGACGGCGACGCCGGGTCCACGACCGCCGCCGGGGGCGGGGCCGGTTACCCGTACACGGTCAAGAACTGCGGTGTCGACGTGACCTTCGACAAGGCGCCCGAGCGCCTCGTGATGCTCAAGAGCGCCGCCGTGCCGTACCTGCACAGTCTCGGCGTCATGGACCGGGTCACCGCCCGCGCCGGGCAGTACCCCAAGGAGTACTACGACGCCGCGACCCTGGCCGAGCTCGACAAGATCCCGCTGCTGACCGACAAGACCGACACCAGCGGCCACCTGCAGATCTCCAAGGAGGTCGTGATCAGCCAGCAGCCCGACCTCGTGCTCGGCGAGGTCGACAACCTGTCGCGCGACACCCTGCAGGCCGTGGAGATCCCGCTGCTGGAGGAGCCGGCCCTGTGCCCCGGCTCCACCCACGTGCCGACGTTCGACGACATCTACACGCAGATGGACACCTACGGCAAGGTGTTCGGCAAGCAGGCCGAGGCCACCACCGCGGTCACCGCGCTCAAGGAGCGGATGGACAAGGTCAAGGTCACCAAGACCGACCGTACGGCCGCAGTGCTGTACCCGACCGTCGGCGGCGGCGTCACGTACGCGTACGGAAAGGCCAGCATGGCCCACCCGCAGCTGGAGGCGGCCGGCTTCACCAACGTCTTCGGCGACTCGGGCGAGCGGGTCTTCGAGGTGACCCTCGAGGAGCTGCTCGGCCGCAACCCCGACGTGATCGTGCTGCTCTACGGCGACGGCGACCCGAAGGCCGTCGAGCAGGCCCTCACCGGGCTGCCCGGCGCCGACAAGCTCACCGCGGTCCGCAACGGCGACGTCATGACCCAGCTGTTCAACTTCACCGAGCCGCCGACCCCGCTGTCCATCGCCGGCCTCGAGAAGATCGTCGAGCGGTTCGGGTCCGGTTCATGATCGAGGCGAGCGGGGTCTCCTGGCACTACGGCGCCAACCCCGTGATCGACGGGGTCAGCGTGACGGCCCGCCCCGGCCGCGTCCTGGGCCTGATCGGTCCGAACGGCAGCGGCAAGACGACGCTGCTGCGCCTGCTCTACGGCGCGCTGCGCAGCGGCACCGGCCAGGTCACCGTCGACGGCGACCCGCTGCGGGGCCTGCCGCCGCGCGAGGCCGCCCGCCGGCTCGCCGTCGTCGTCCAGGAGACCGGCGGCGAGACCGCGCTCACGGTGGGGGAGATGGTCCTGCTGGGCCGCGGTCCCCACCTGGGGGCATTCCAGCGTACAGGTGACGCGGACCGCGCCGTCGCCGCGGACTGCCTCGCCCGGGTCGGCGCCACCCACCTCGGCGCCCGGCCCTTCGCCGGGCTGTCCGGGGGCGAGCGGCAGCGGGTCCTGATCGCGCGGGCGCTGGCCCAGCAGGCCACCCACCTGCTGCTCGACGAGCCGACCAACCACCTCGACATCCGCTACCAGCACGAGATCCTGCGCCTGGTCCGCGGGCTGGGCACGTCCTCGATCGTCGTGCTGCACGACCTCAACCTGGCCGCCCGCTACTGCGACGACCTGGTCCTGCTCGGCTCGGGTCTCGGTGGCGCGCGCGGCGGGGTGGTCGCCGCGGGCACGGTGGACGAGGTCCTCGATCCGGCGATCCTCGAGCCGGTCTACGGGATCGGGATCCGGCGCCTCGACCTGGACGGCGAGCTGCACCTGCTCTTCCACCCCGCCGACTCCATGGACCACGAAAGGGCTGACGCATGACCGCGCAGGACACCATCAACACGTACTGGACCGGCCGGGCGCCGAGCTACGACGAGTACGTGCAGCGGCCCGAGCGTTTCCCCGCCGACCAGAAGGCGTGGTCCGGTATCTGGTCCGAGGCCCTGCCGGTGGGACCGCTCGACATCCTCGACGTCGGCACCGGCAGCGGCCAGGTCGCCATGATCCTGGCCGAACTGGGACACCGCGTCACCGGCATTGACCTGTCCGAGGGCATGCTCGAGCGCGCCCGGCACCACGCGGCCGCCCTGCCGAACCCCCCGGTCATCCAGCGGGGCGACGCCGTGGCCCCCGACTTCGAGCCGGCGAACTTCGACGCGATCACCAGCCGGTACGTGATGTGGACCCTTCGTGAGCCGGCGCAGGCCGTGGCGAACTGGGCGCGGCTGCTGCGGCCCGGCGGGCTGATCGCCGCTGTCGACAGCGCCTGGTTCCCGGGCGGGCCGGACAGCATCGGCTTCTACGGCGACGACGCCAAGGCGGCGCTGCCGCTGGCCACGGCGACGTCCATCAACGCGACCGCCGAGGTGTTCACGCGGGCGGGGCTCGCCGACGTGACCGTCACGCCGCTGACGGCGATCTTCGAGCTGGACCGGGAGTTCGGGGTGGCGCCCGATCACGAGCACCAACTCCAGTACCTCATCACCGGGCGCGTCTGACTTTCCTTTGACGTCGCCGCCCTGGCTTTCCGGCTCGGCTTTGCGCCGTCGCCCTGGCTCTCAGGCTCAGCCTCGGCGGCGGCGCTTGCCTTTGTGGCCGCCCGCGCCGGCGGCGGCGACGAGCCCGATCGTGCCGAGCAGGACGACCGGGACCGCGACCCAGACCCAGATCGGCACGCCGTCGACCACGCTGCCGGCCGGCCGCGCCTCGGACTTCGCACCGGCCGCGCGGGCGACCGTGTCGCTGGGGCTCGGCTTGGGCTTCGGTGACGACTGCAGGTCCTTGCCGATGATCGACTGGATCCAGGGGACGAGGTTGTCGATCCGGCCGGCCTGGTCGGTGCTCGCGTGCGGGCACGTCGGGCCGTGGCTGACGACGCCCACGACGGTGGCGGTGCCGTCGTCGCCCTCGGTGAAGTAGGGCCCGCCGGAGTCGTGCTTGCAGGCGCTCGTGGTCTCGGCCGGAGAGGATCCCACGACCCCCATCTCCTTGCCGGTGACCGAGACGACCTCGAAGGTGCCGGTCTGCATGCGCTTCGGCAGCTTCTTCGCCTCGCCGTCGGTCAGGCCGAACCCCGTGAGCCGCACCTCCGTGCCGATTTTAGGCTTCTTACGGCCCAGTTTGAGCGGCGTGACCTCGAAGACGGGCTTCTTCAGCTTGGCGAGCGCGACGTCGGCGCCGCCCTTCGCCTGCTTCACGGCCACGATGTCGATGTCGTAGCCGTCGTCGCCGGTCAGATCGGTGCGCCCGATCGTCGCGATCGTCTTCCGGGCGACCGTCCGCGACACGTGCTCGCCGTTGATGTTCTTGAAGCAGTGCCCGGCGGTCAGCACCCAGCGCGGCGAGATCAGCCCGCCCGAGCAGGCGCTGTCCCGCGTGCCGCCGTCCGCGGTCGGGATGTCGAGATCCGTGATCTTCACGGCGAACGGATACTTCCCGAGCGGCGCATCGTCACCCTGCGCAATTGCCGATGCCGGCCTACCGGCGCCTAGCACCACGGCGGCGAGCACGACCAGCCCGGCTGTCAGGGCGGTCATCACCCGGCGTGCACTGCTCGACAACGGAATGCTCCTCATCGCTCGTCCCGTCCTGTCCTGCGGCGCGCGCCAGCCTCCCCGCCCGGACCGTCCGATGTCCAGTCCAGAAAGGAGCCATTGCACGCCCCGCCCACTTTCACGGCCCGGACAGTAGCGAGCACTGTCACCCCTGCCGGACCGTCACCATGCGCTACGAACTCGACGAATCTTGCGTCCGCCAGGTGGCCTGCAGTGACCTGGATCACCGCAGCCGGTGTATTCCGTGGCTGGGGATGCGGGTGCGGGAGGGGTGTGGCACGAATCCGTGATCAATCGGCGGGCGGTGTTCTCTAGCGTCATTCCTGCGAGCCGGGCCGGTGGCCCGGACGGGAACAGGGGAGCGAACGATGCGGATGCCAGTGCTGGCCATGGTCGCGGCGGCGGGGGTCGCCGTCGCGGCGAGCGGATCGATCGCGTACGCGTCGACGGGCGACGAGACCGCCCCGCCGGCGCCCGCCGGATCGTCCGCCTCCGCGTTCCCGTCCGCCCCGGCGAGCGCTTCCGCCGACCCCGCCGACCGTGCCGACGCCATCGGCGGCGAGCCCGGGGCGGCTGATGCGGCGGCACCGTCCGGGGGGCCGGACGGTGCGAGCCCGGCCGTGGAGAGTGCCGGACCGGGCGCGGTGGGGGGCAC
>CAKUMG010000365.1 GCA_934667465.1 uncultured Actinoplanes sp.
CGTCGCCGGGCATCACCCAGTCGTCGCAGAACACCGCCGGGAACGCGAACTCGGTCGTGGGCACCGCCGTGGCCCGCGCGCTGCGGGCCGCGGCCGGCGTCAGGGCGGTCTTGAGGAACGTGGCGAGCGCGTGCCACTGCGGATCGTAGAACGACCCGAACGCCACCCCCTGCAGCTGTTCCACGTTCAGCTTGGCACCGGGCTGGAACGGGTCCTCCAGCGTCCCGCGGGCGGCGCGCGCCACCAGAGCGGCCCAGACCTTGCGGACGTCCCGGCCGTGCAGCGCGCACTCGGCGCTGCGGTCGCACCAGGCCACGAACTCGTCGAACGAGTCCTGCGCGGCCGCGGTCTCGTCGGCGAGGAACCGGCCGGCACCGGCGCTGTGGTCCATCACCCCGTCGAGCACCAGCGCGCGGACCCGGCGCGGGTAGCGCTCGGCGTACTGGGCGCCGATCAGCGTCCCGTACGAGGCGCCGTAGAAGCTGACCGTCTCCTCGCCGAGCGCCCGCCGGATCGCGTCCATGTCCTGGATCACGCTCAGCGTGTCGGTGTTGCCGTAGAGCGGGCCGGTGCGGCGCGCGCAGTCGGCGGCGAGCCGGCGGTTGAAGGCCACGTTCGCGGCGTACGAGCGGGCGTCGCTGATCATCACGGACGGCCCGGCGGCGAGCAGCCGGGTCGAGCAGATCACCGGGTTGCTACGCGAGACGCCGCGCGGGTCGAAGCCGACGATGTCGAACCGGCGGCGGATCGCGGCGCCGAACACGTACGGGCTGGCCTGCGCGAAGTCGACGCCGGAGCCGCCCGGGCCGCCGGGGTTGACGAGCAGCGTGCCGATCCGGGCGGCGGGGTCGGTCGCGGTCCGCCGGGCGAGGGCGATGTTCACCGCCGGGCCGTACGGGTTCGACCAGTCCACCGGTACGCGCACCGTGCCGCACTGGGCGGTGCGGTCCTCCGGGCACGGCGCCCACGTGATCGCCGCCGGCCGCGCGCTTGCATTGCGCACAACTTGATTGCGCACAACTTGATTGCGCGCAATTTTGTTGTGGGCAACTTGATTGCGCACAACTCGATCCCGGTCGGCCGACGGGAGGCCGGTGGCGGCAGGCGGGAGGCCGGTGGCGGCCGCCGGGGCCGGGGCGGTCAGGGCCGCGGCCGGGGTCAGGACGGCCAGGAGGGCGGCCAGGAGCGGCCGGGCAATTGCTCGCACGCGATGGTCTCCGGGGGAAGGGCACGGCAGCCGCGCAGGACGGGACGCGCGGCGGGCACCGCCGACGGGCGGCAACCGGCCCGTACAGCGCGCATGAGGTCTCGTCATGATGTCTAGACCCTCGGCGCGGCCCGGTCCGGCGAACGGCGGATTCGACTCCGAAAGGAGGCCGGGAGAGCCTCGTCCAGTTTTTTCTCAGGCTTGCAGGGCACGGTAGGCCGATGACCTCGACACCCCGCTGGGCGCTGGCCGCCGCCACGGCGAGCGCCGTTCTGCTCGCCGCCTGCTCGTCCGACGAGGGCGGCTCGCCCGCTGCCGCGCCGCCCGCGACCACCGCGCCGTCGGGTTCCGCGCCGGCCACGGACGCGCCCGCGGCGAGCAAGGGCGAGCCCGACCTGGCCAACCCGGAGACAGTGGCGACCGGGATCGAGACGCCGTGGGGGCTGGCGTTCCTGCCCGACGGCAGCGCGCTGGTGGCCGAGCGCGACACCGGCCGGGTGCTGCGGGTGCGCACCGGCGGGCAGCCGGAGCAGGTCTACCAGGTGCCGGGGGTGGTCGCGCAGGGCGAGGGCGGGCTGCTGGGGCTGGCCGTGGCGGAGGACCATGCCGAGACCAAGCAGGTGTACGCGTATCTGACGGCCGCCTCGGACAACCGGATCGTGCGCTGGGAGCTCGGCAGCGATGCCGCCCCGGAGGTGGTCTTCGACGGGATCGGCAAGGCGGGCGTGCACAACGGCGGGCGGATCGCGTTCGGTCCGGACGGCATGCTGTACGCGGGGACGGGCGACGCGGGCGTGCGCGACGCGTCCCAGGATCCGGGGAACACCAACGGCAAGATCCTGCGGCTGACCCCGGAGGGCGAGCCGGCGCCGGGCAACCCGCGGGAGGGTTCGCCGGTCTACAGCCTGGGCCACCGCAACGTGCAGGGGCTGGCGTGGGCGTCCGACGGCACGATGTACGCGGCGGAGTTCGGGCAGAACACGTACGACGAGGTCAACAAGATCACTGCGGGCGCGAACTACGGCTGGCCCGAGGTCGAGGGCACGGGCGACGACAGCCGCTTCGTGAACCCGATCGCCACGTGGGGCACCGACGAGGCGTCCCCGTCGGGCGCGGCGGTCGCCGGCGACACCGTGTACGTCGCGGGGTTGCGCGGCGAACGGCTGTGGGCGGTGCCGCTCGACGGTGGTGAGCCACGGGCCGAACTGTCCGGTCGGTACGGGCGGCTACGAACCGTAGCCGTCGCGCCGGACGGCGCATTGTGGCTCACCACCTCGAACACCGACGGTCGCGGCGACGTCCGGGACGGCGACGACCGGATCCTGCGCTTCCCGCCCGCGGAGAGCTGAGCGCTCCGGTGGGCTGAGAGCTCCGGTGGGGCGGGAAGTGGGCTCAGCCGTTGTTCGGGGGCAGCAGCGGCAGCTGGCTGATGGCCGCGGCGTACTGGGTGATCTGCCTGCCGTTCGGCGTGACGCCGAAGCTGCGGAGCTGATCGTTGATGGCCTGCTTGACGACATCCTCGGATTGCCCGCGATGCGTCTGCATCACCCTGTTGACGACGTAGTCGACACGAAGCTGCATCTGCCAGCCAGGGGAGCGGTGCGACGCTCCGCTGGTCAGGCTCACTGAGGCGAGGGGTTCCATGCCCCGAGTATCGGAAGCACGGCACCCCCACTGAAAGGTCCGGGGGTGCCGTGCAACCCAGCTGCACCCGTCCCGCACCGGCTTCTCCCTCGAACGGGCGGGCGGGAGCGCTGATCAGTCGTCGGCGGGCTCCCGCGCGGGCACCTTGGTGGGGCGCCACCAGGTCCAGGCGAGGAAGAACAGGCCGAGACCGAGCATCGCCAGCCCCATCCAGAGGTTGATCCGCACGCCCTGCGCCTTGTCGATCTCGGCGGCCGAGTCGAAGAGGCCGAGCAGCGCGACGATCACGCCGTAGACGACGAACAGGCCTCCGATGACCACGCGGACGTCGAAGAGGCGGGCGGCCGACGACTTCTTCTCGAGGTCCTCGTTCGCGGCGTCGCTCATGACAGCTCCTTTCCTTGGTACGTGGTCACCAGACCGGGATGTAGAGCACGAAGGCCAGCACGACGGCGATGGTGCCGAGCAGGACGGGGTTGCGCCACCAGACCTTGTCGGCGGCGAGGACCGTCTCGCCGGAGGTGGCGTCGCCGGCCAGGCCGTAGACGAGGCCGCGCAGCTCGTTCTCGGGCTTGGGCGGGGTGACGAGCGTGACCAGCACCGCGACCACCACGGCGGTGACGAACGCGAGGCCGGCGCCCCAGAAGCTCTCTTCCAGGTCGGAGTTGAACTTGACGACGTCGCCGAGGTGCAGCAGGTAGAGCGTCAGCGACGACAGGGTGCCGAGCAGCAGCGACCAGAACCCGGCCGGCGGGCTCATCCGCTTCCAGAACATGCCGACGATGAACGTCGCGAACAACGGGGCGTTGATCAGCGAGAACAGCGCCTGGATGTAGTTCATGATGTTGTCGTAGCCGGCGGCGATGAACGCGGTGCCGATGCTGATGACGATGCCGGCGACGGTCGCGACCCGGCCGGCCTTGAGGTAGTACTCGTCGGAGCGGCCCTTGACGACGTAGGTCTGCCAGAGGTCGTACGTGAAGACGGTGTTGAAGCCGCTGACGTTGGCGGCCATGCCGGCCATGAACGACGCGATCAGGCCGGTGACCGCGACGCCGAGCACGCCGTTGGGCAGCAGGTCGCGCATCAGCAGCGGGATCGCGTTGTTGTAGGTGAGGTCGCCGGAGGAGGCGCCGAGGCCCTGGACCGTGACGATGGCGATGAGGCCGGGGATCACGGTGACGATCGGGATCAGCAGCTTGGGGAAGGCGCCGATGATGGGGGTACGCCGCGCGGCGTTCATGTCCTTGGCCGAGAGCGCGCGCTGCACCTCGGCGAAGTTCGTGGTCCAGTAGCCGAACGAGAGCACGAAGCCGAGGCCGAAGACGATGCCGATCCAGTTGGCGCCGAGCGGGTTGCCGGTGCCGGCGGTGCCCTGCCAGGTGTGCAGGGCGGCGTCACCGAGCTCGCTGCCGCGTACGGCGTCGAACAGCCCGTCGATCCCGCCCACCTTGACCAGGCCGACGATCGTGAGCGGCAGCAGGCCGGCCAGGATGACGAAGAACTGCAGCACCTCGTTGTAGATCGCCGAGGAGAGGCCGCCGATGGTGATGTAGGACAGCACGATCGCGGCGCCGACGACGATCGAGACCCAGAGCGGCCAGCCGAGCAGGGCGTCCAGGATCAGCGCCAGCGCATAGAGGTTGACGCCCGCGATGAGCACCTGGGCGATCGCGAAGATGACCGCGTTGAGCAGGTGGGTCGGCGTGTTGAAGCGGCGGCGCAGGAACTCGGGGACCGAGCGGACCTTGGAGCCGTAGTAGAACGGCATCATCACGATGCCGAGGAAGACCATCGCCGGCACGGCGCCGATCCAGTAGTAGTGCAGCGTCATCAGGCCGTACTGGGCGCCGTTGGCGGCCATGCCGATGATCTCGAGCGCGCCGAGGTTGGCGGAGACGAACGCCAGGCCGGTCACCCAGGCCGGCATCGCCCGCCCGGACAGGAAGAAGTCGGCGCTGGTGCTGATGGCCCGGCGGGCGGCGAGCCCGATGCCGAGGACCGTCGCGAAGTAGATCGCGAGGATCAGGTAGTCGAAGACGTCGAGGTCGAGTCGTAGCCCGGGCCCCTCGGCGGCGAGAGTGATCAATGGGCACCTCCCGTGTGCGATCGGCCGCGGTCTACCCAAGACATAGATCGACAACACCTGCATGCACCCGGCAGGCAGTGGCAACACCATGGTCATCTTCTCGTGGTCGAATGACAGCTGTCGATCCTCGGCGTACGGAAGGTCTGCCCATGCCCCGTGCCACTCCCCTGTTACTGACCGCCGCCCTGCTCAGCGCGTTCGTCGCCCCCGCCGCCGCCCAGGCGGCACCGGCGGGCCCGGCCCACATCCGCGGCGACAAGACCGTGCCCGCCTACAGCTACGCGGACGCCATTCGCGAAAGCGTCTGGGTGCAGGTGCCCACCGACGCGGACCGGGACGGCGTGCGTGACCGCGTCGCCGTGGACCTGGTGCGGCCGCGCACCCGGCCCGGCGTCAAGGTCCCGGTGATCATCGACGCGTCGCCCTACTACGCGTGCTGCGGCCGCGGCAACGAGAGCGAGCTCAAGGAGTACGACGAGAACGGCGTCATCAGCAAGGCCCCCCTGTTCTACGACAACTACTTCGTGCCGCGCGGCTACGCGTTCGCGGGCGTGGACCTGACCGGCACCAGCCGCTCCACCGGCTGCCAGGACGTCGGCGGCCCGCTCGAGGTGGCCGGCGCCAAGGCGGTCATCGACTGGCTCAACGGCCGCGCGCCCGGGTTCACCGCCGCCACCGCCGGCGCCCCGGTCACCGCGCGCGCGTGGACCACCGGCAAGGCCGGCATGATCGGCAAGTCCTGGGACGGCTCGGTCGCCAACGGCGTGGCCGCCACCGGGGTCCGCGGCCTGGAGACCATCGTGCCGATCGGGGCGATCTCGAGCTGGTACGACTACCAGCGCTACCACGGCACGCTGCGCTCGCGGGACTACCCCGAATACCTGCAACGCTATGTGAGCAATTCGCTCGAGCGCTGCACGGCGGTGACGAACTCGCTGGATACCGAGAGTGCCGAGGAGACCGGCGACTACAACGCGTACTGGAAGGTCCGGGACTACCGCAGGGACGCGAAGAAGGTCCGGGCCAGCGTGTTGATCGCGCACGGGGTCAACGACACCAACGTGGCCACGCCGCAGTTCGAGAAGTGGTGGGAGGCGCTCGCCGACGAGGGCGTGGCGCGCAAGCTGTACCTGTTCCAGACCGGGCACGTGGACCCGTTCGACATGGACCGGGCGCGCTGGGTGGACCTGCTGCACCGGTGGTTCGACCGCTACCTGCAGGGGCTGCGCAACGGCGTCGAGCGCGAGCCGCGGGCGATCGTCGAGACCAGCCCCGGCACGTACACCCCGGCGCGGGACTGGCCGGTGCCCGGGACGCGACCGGTCACGGTGAAGCTGGGTAAGGGCACCGCGGCGTACACGGATCAGGGC
>CAKUMG010000366.1 GCA_934667465.1 uncultured Actinoplanes sp.
GTGAGCGGCACGACCGTGATCGTGGACGGGGAGGCCTTGCGCGCGACCGACGGAGCGCCGCTCTGGTCGGCCGGCGACTGCGCGGACGGTTTCGTCACCGCGGGCGGCAGCCTCGTGTGCGGGCCGGCCGCCCGGGAGGTCGCCACGGGCACACCCGCGGCGGGGTCCTGGCCCGCGGGCCCGTCGACGCCGCTGGGCTGCGACGTCGCCCGCTCCGGATGCGCCGGGCTGCGGGACGCCGCGGGGCGGGGCTGGCTGACGGCCACGGGCACCCCAGTCCGTACGCCGGCCCTGGACGACCCGGCATCGACCGCCGCCGGCGACCTCGTGCTGACCACCGGGGCCGGGGCGATCACTGCCACCGGCGCGGCCACGTGGCGCTGGGCCGGCACCGCCACGATCCTCGGCGCCCGGGCGGGAAAGGTCGCTATGCTCACCCCGGACCGGCGCCTCGTGACCCTGGACGCGGCCACCGGCGCGGAGCTGGCAGCGTTCCCGCTCTACACGCGCAACGAGCGCCAGGAGCCGTGGGAGCCGGGTCGCTGGCAGCTCACCGACTCCTGGGTGGCCGTCGAGCGCCTGGAAGACCCCTACTACACCGCCGACCCCGCCGTCGTCGCCGCGTTCTAGGCGAGGGCGGTGAGGAGGGCGGTCCAGGCCTCCTCGGCCGCGCCGGCGAGGGGGCCGTCGTCGCCGAGGGCGGCGGCCAGGACCGGGGGCGGGTTGTCGCGGCGGAAGCCCATCAGGCCCGCGCGGTAGGCCTGCTCGATCGTGCCCGGTGCGGCGGTGAGCAGGTCGAGACCGAGCCCGCCGAGCGTGACGAGGTCCGGGTCGAGACCGTTGACCAGGCCCGCGATGCCCCGGCCCAGGGCGGTCGCCACGGTGGCCGTCGCCGCGGCCGGTGCCGGCTCGCCCGAGGCGATGACCCGGCGCGCGTAGGAGATGGGGTCGCGGGGCCGCTCGTGGCCGAGCATGCGGGCCAGGGCGGAGCCGTCGACAGCGGTGCCCCAGCACCCGTACGCGCCGCAGGGGCACTCGACGACCGGGTCCCCGAACGGCATGTGCCCGAACTCGCCGGCCGCGCCCAGCGCGCCGACCAGCACCTTGCCGCCGTCGACCAGGGCGCCGCCGAGGCCGGCCTCGATCCGCAGGTGCAGGGCGACCGAGGCGCCGACGGCCACGCCGCGGTGGGACTCGGCGCTCGCCGCGAGGGTGGCGTCGTTGCCGGCCACGAAGATCTCGGCGCGCGGCCACGCCGCGGCCAGGTCGACGCCGCGCCAGCCGAGCGTGCTGGCGTCGAGCATGAGGTCGCGGGAGACCGCGCCGGGGACGGCGATGCCGATCCCGCGGATCCGGTCGCCGTACCGGCGGCGCAGGTCGGTGATCGCGACGCCGACCGCCGCGACCACCTCGTCGCCGCCGCGCCCGCCCAGCTCCTCGCCCGCGGTGGCGAGGGTGCCGCCGCCGAGCTCGACCACGTCCACCCGCCAGCGCTCGTGGGTGATCGAGGCGGCGGCGATCAGCGGTCCGCGCGGGTGCGGGATCAATGCCGTGGTCGGGCGGCCGCGGGCCCCGCTCGGCACGGCCGGCTCCTCGGCGAGCAGGCCGGCCTGTCCGAGGCGGCCGACGAGCTCGGTGGTCGCCCCGGTGCCGACGCCGATCAGGCGGGCGGCGTCGGCCCGGGTCACTCCGGGCCGGGCGTGGACCACCCGCAGCAGCTCGGTCGCACGCGTCGTCACGCCGTACCCCCTCGTCAGGCATCCGGGCGATTTGCCCGCTTCATCCATCCTCACCCGTTTAAGCCTGATCTGTGTGGAAACTCACGGCGTGTTCCGCTCCACGGGTTACCCCAGGGCGGCCTCCGCCGCGGCCAGGAACGCGTCGTTCTCCTCCGGCGTGCCGACCGTGACCCGGACGCCGTCACCCTGGAACGGCCGCACGATGACCCCGCGCTGCTCACAGGCCGCACCGAAGGCCGCGGCGCGGTCGCCGAGCGGCAGCCAGACGAAGTTCGCCTGGCTCTCGGGCACGTCCGGCAGCAGCTTGCGCAGGCTCGTCGTCACCCGCTCGCGCTCCCGCACCACGATCGCGCAGCGCCGGGCCATCTCGGCCTCGGCCTCCAGCGCGGCCAGCGCCGCGGCCTGGGCGACCAGGCTGGTCGAGAACGGGGTCAGCACCTTGCGGATCGCCTCCGCCACCCGCGGCTGGGCGACGAGATAGCCGACCCGCAGCCCGGCCAGGCCCCACGCCTTGCTCAGGGTCCGCAGCACGACCACGTTGGGCCGGTCGCCGAACGCCGCGAGGCCGTCCGGCACGCCGTCGTCGGTGACGAACTCGCGGTACGCCTCGTCGATGATCACCAGCGTGTCGTCCGGGACGGCGTCGAGGAAGCGCTCGAGCTCGTCGTGCCGGACGCTGGTGCCGGTGGGGTTGTTGGGGTTGCAGACGATCGCCAGCCGGGTCCGGTCGGTGATCGCCTCGGCCATGGCCCGCAGGTCGTGGCCGTGCCCCGCGGTGTTGGGCACGCGGATGCTCGCGGCGCCCACGCCCGCGGCGATGATCGGATAGGCCTCGAACGAGCGCCACGAGTAGAGGATCTCGTCGCCGGGCAGGCACGTCGCCTTCGCGAGGTGCTCGGCCAGCGCGACCGAACCGCCGCCGGTGACCACGCGCTCCGCGCCGACGCCGAGCCGGTCGGCGAGCTTCGCGCGCAGCGCCAGCACCCCCATGTCGGGGTAGCGGTGCGACTGGGTCACGGCCTCCGCGATCGCCTCGGCGACCCCGGGCAGCGGCCCGAACGGCACCTCGTTGCTGGCGAGCTTGATCGCCTCGGCGATGCCCAGCTCGCGCGTCAGGTCGGCGACGCTGCGCCCGGGCACGTACGCGGGCAGGGCGTCCAGATCCGCGCGCGTCAGCCTGGTCATCGTGTTCCTCCGGTGGGGTCGTTCCGGTTCTCCGGCCGGGCGTCGGTGCCCGGCCGGGGCTGCTCGGTGGGCGCCTCGACCACGACGGTGCCCGCGGACTTGTCGTGCAGGGCCTGGTGCAGCTTCGGGTCGAACAGCACCGAGCCGGCGTAGACGGCCTGGACCAGGAAGCCGATGCCCCAGCAGCTCCAGAGCGGCGTCCACATGCCGAGCCGGCTCCAGCGGCCGAACGCGCGCCCGAAGCCGAGCGGCGTGGTGTCCTCGAGCTTGACGACCTTGATGCGCATGAGCCGCTTGCCCACGGTCTGGCCGCTGTTGCCCTGCGACGGCACCTCGTAGGCCAGCCACAGCGCCGTCGCCACGACCAGCATCGTCAGCACGAGATAGCTCGAGCGCGCCGACGCCGTCTGGACCGGGCCCAGCGGGTCAGCCATCGTCGCCCGGTAGACCGGTTCGAACTCCAGCCACCACTGGTACGCGAGCCAGCCGTTCACGAGCACGTTCAGCACGAACACGACGGCGATGTCGATGAGCCGGGCCACCAGGCGGCGGCCGAGGCCGGCCAGCGCCAGGCCGTGCGGGCGGACCTGCCCGGGGTAGGGGAACGGATATGCCCCGGCCGGCCAGCCCTGCGGCGGCATCGGATAGCCCGGCGGCGGACCCTGCCACCCCGGCGGCGGCGCGGGGTAGCCCTGCGGCGGCCCGGGATAAGGCGGCCCCGGCTGCGGCTGTCCTGGGTGCGGCTGCCAGCCATGCGGCGGCTGTCCGGGATACGGCTGCTGCCAGCCGGGCGGCGGTGCGGGATAGCCGGGCGGCGGCGGTCCCCACGCGCCGGGCGGGGGAGTGGCCCACGTCTGTCCCGCCGCGGGGTTCTCCGGCGTCTTCTCCGCGGCGGGAACCGCGGGAGCGGGGGAAGCGGCCGAGGGCTCCGGCTCGGCCGGCTTCTCCTCCTCCGCAAGCGGCGGCCCGTCGGGCGGCGTCTGGTCCGCCGGGATCGCCTTGCCCAGCCAGCCCTCGCCGTCCCACCAGCGCTGCGTCGAGGGATCGGCGGGGTCCTTGTACCAACCGGCGGGAAGCGAACTCATGGCGCAACCTTTATCACGACAGTCTGCGCGGCCTTGTCGTGCAGGGTCTGCTGGTACGGCTTGTCCCGCAGCTGCCACAGCCCGTTGAGCAAGCCGAAGAACGGCACGAACATCGCGGCCACGATCTCGACCAGGTAGCGCCGCGCGGCCCGCCCGCGGGTCAGCCGCGCGCCCGGCTCGATCGGCACGACCTGGAGCTTCATCAGCTTCTTGCCCAGCGTCTGGCCGGTCCGGTGCATGACCTCGACGTGGTAGACGTAGTACCCGACCAGTGCGAGCACGATCAGGGCCAGTTCCACCAGCAGGAACCGCGTCGTGAACCCCCCGATGTCGGGAGTGGCGTAGGGGTTGTCCGCCGCCGTCCGGGCGAAGTCGAAGAACACCACCACGAAGATCGGGACGAAAATCACCATGAGGACGGCGCTCCCCACCGCCGAATCGATCATGTACGCGAGCAGCCGCGTCCCGAAGTCGGCGAGCGGCCGCCCGTCCGGCGCCACCGGCACCGGCTGCGGCCGCCACCCGACCGCCGGCCCGTACCCCGCCGGCCCATAGCCAGGCCCGTACCCCGCCGGCCCGTAGCCGGGCCGGTGCCCGGCGGGTCCGTGCCCCGGCGGTGGCCCGTACGCATGACTGGGCGGCGGGCTGAAAGCGGGCGCCGGAGGACGGACCGGCCCGGCCCCCGGTGCGGCGTCGTCTGCTGGTGTCACGCGAACAGTGTTACAGGTTCCCGCGCAGCTCCTGCTCCCGCTCGATCGCTTCGAACAGCGCCTTGAAGTTCCCCTTGCCGAATCCGAGCGACCCGTGCCGCTCGATCAGCTCGAAGAAGACCGTCGGGCGGTCCTGCACGGGCCTGGTGAAGATCTGCAGCAGGTAGCCGTCCTCGTCCCGGTCGACCAGGATGCCGCGCTTCTTGAGCTCCTCGATCGGGGCCCGCACCTCGCCGATCCGCGCCCGCAGCGCGGGGTCGTCGTAGTACGAGTCCGGCGTCGTCAGGAACTCCAGCCCGGCCGCCCGCATGGCGTCGACCGACGCGATGATGTCGTTGGTCGCCACGGCCACGTGCTGGGCGCCCGGGCCGCCGTAGAACTCGAGGTATTCGTCGATCTGTGACTTGCGCTGCGAGACGGCCGGCTCGTTGAGCGGGAACTTGACCTTGCGGGTGCCGTCCGCGACGACCTTGCTCATCAGCGCGGAGTAGTCGGTCGCGATGTCGTCGCCGATGAACTCGGCCATGTTGGTGAAGCCCATGACGCGGCGGTAGAACTCGACCCACTCGTCCATCCGGCCCAGCTCGACGTTGCCGACCACGTGGTCGACGGCCTGGAAGTAGCGCTTCGGCTGCAGGCCCGCCTCGATGGCGGCGCTGCGGTCGACGATCGGGGCGCGCGTCACGAAGCCGGGAAGGAACGGCCCGTCGTAGCGGGACCGGTCGACGAGCGAGTGCAGCGTGTCCCCGTACGCGCCGATCGTCGCGATCCGGACCGTGCCGTGCCCGTCGGTCACGTCCTGGGGGGAAGCGACAGCCCGGGCGCCCGCGGCCACGGCGTGCGCGTACGCCTTGTCGACGTCGGGCACCTCGAGCGCGATGTCGCCGATGCCGTCGCTGTGCCTGGTGACGTGGTCGCTGCCCGGCGCACCGGCGTGCACCGCACCCACGAGCACGAACCGGGCCGAGCCGCTGACCAGCACGTACTCGGCGTGGTCGCGGTAGCCCTGCTCGGGCCCGCGATAGGCCACGCAGGTCATGCCGAACGCGGTGGAGTAGAAGTGGGCCGCCTGCTTGGCGTTGCCCACGAGGAAGCGGAGGTGGTCGACGCCCTTGACGGGGAAGACGTCGCGGGTCGTCGTCGCGTGTGCCATCGTCTGCGTCATCCCGGCATCGTCGACCCGGGTCGTTTCAGTGGGCAACGGTCCGAATTTCAGCTGATCATCCTGTGCATTCGGTAGGGTATGAAGCCATCATGGCTGCACAGAATGTCTACCTCGACGCGTTGGACGGCCGCATCCTCGCGCTCCTCGCCGGGCAGCCCCGGATCGGGGTGCTGGAGATGTCGCGGCGGCTCGCGGTCGCGCGCGGCACGGTGCAGGCCCGCCTCGGCAAGCTGGTCGCGAGCGGGGCGGTCCGCGGTTTCGGCCCCGATGTCGAGCCGGCCGCGATCGGCTTCGCGGTGACCAGCTTCGTGACCCTCGAGATCTCCCAGCGCTACGGGCACACGGCCGTCACCGGTCACCTCGCCGAGATCCCCGAGGTGCTGGAGGCCCACACCATCACCGGCGCCGGGGACCTGCTC
>CAKUMG010000367.1 GCA_934667465.1 uncultured Actinoplanes sp.
ACACGTGGCTGCTGCCCCGCGGCGTGCTGAGCGCCCCGATCGGCCAGCGCGGCGCCCTGGTCTTCGCGGCGGGCGTGCTGCAGCCCGGTGCCGTCGCCGAGACGGCGGCCCGGTCGCTGCTGGCCTCGCATCCGGGCGGCATCGCGGCGGGCGTCTCCGGCTCGGTGCAGGCCACCGACGGGCACGCGGGCTGGCGTCAGGTCGATGCCGCGCTGCGGGTCGCGCTGCGCTCGTCCACGGGCGGTGCCTCCGTACGCGCCTGGGCGGACCTGGGCGCGTTGCGGCTGCTCGCCTTCGCGGAGCCCGGCGACCTCGCCCGGACCGTGGCCGACGGGCGGGCCTCGCCGCTGCTGGAGGGCGACCAGGAGCTGGTGCGGACCGCGCGGACATATCTGGACCTGGCCGGCAACGCGCAGCGCTCGGCGGCGGCGCTGGCCATCCATCGGCAGACGCTGTACCACCGGCTGCGCCGGATCGAGGCGCTGACCGGCTACGACCTCGACGACGGCGAGGACCGGCTCACGCTGCACCTGGTGCTACGGCTGGCCGCTTTCCGCGACTGAACACCCGAGGCGGGCTACCGGTCATCGCGGAACCCGCACGCGATGGAAAGACAGGCGCCGATGTCTGGCCGGATCCCGTTCACCTCCCTATGCTGTGCGCACTTGGTAGATCAGATGATCGACCAAAGGAAGGTGCGCCCATGGTCCGCCACGGCACAGTCCTCGCCTCCGTCCTCCTCCTCACCTCCGTCACCGCGGCCGTCCCCGCCGCCGCGGCCGAGCCCTGGTCCCCCGCCTACGGGCTCGACAACGGCTGCGTCCGGCTGCAGGCCGACGACGGCGGCTACCTGACCCGCAACACCGCCGGCGGGTACGGCTTCACCCGCACGGCCGCGCAGGCCGAGCCGTTCCGGTTCGAGGCCACCCAGCTCGGCCGCTACACCGTCCGGGACTCCACCGGCGCGTACGCCTATCAGAGCGTCATCGGCTTCGTCCTGGCCGGCAGCTCGTACGGCGACCGGGCCGACTGGACGGTCAGCGGCGCCGGCGGCCGCTACAAGCTGGTGTCCACCGCGACCGGGCAGCAGCTCGGCTCGATCCTGGGCAGCGCGGGCGCCGGCTCGGCCACGTTCGCCGCGACCACCACGACCGGCTGCTCGGCGACGCCCGACGTGGGCACGCAGGTCAGTGGCACCGCGGCGCCCGGCGTCGACGCGAGCGGCAAACTGGTCGGCTGGATCGACGCGCACGCGCACATCACGGCGGCGGCCGCGTTCGGGGGGCGGATGCACTGCGGGGAGGCGTACGCCGAGGGTGGCGTCACCGTCGCCCTGGCCGGCTGCCCGTCGCACGCCACGCTCGGGGTCGGCGCCCTGTTCGAGGCGATCGTCGGGGGCACCGACCCGATCAACTCGCCCGAGGACGGGTGGCCGACGTTCGGCGACTGGCCGCAGCACGACACGCTGCTGCACGAGGCGTCGTACTTCCGGAGCATCGAACGGTCCTGGCGCTCGGGGCAGCGGGTGCTCAACGCGCTGCTCGTCGGCAACCGGGTCATCTGCGAGCTGTTCCCGCTGCGCGACACGGGCTGCGACGAGATGGACCAGATCCGGGTGCAGGCCACGTATCTGCGGTCCATGCAGGACCACGTGGACGCGCAGAGCGGCGGGCCCGGACAGGGCTGGTTCCGGCTGGCGGCCACCCCGGCGGACGTGCGGCGGATCGCGGCCCAGGGCAAGCTGGCCGTGGTCATCGGGGTGGAGAACTCGGAACTGTTCGGCTGCCGGGAGATCCGCGACGTGCCGCAGTGCACCACCGCCGACATCGACGCCGGGCTCGACGAGCTGCAGGCGATGGGCGTCAGCGGGGTCTACCCGGTGCACAAGTTCGACAACGCGTTCGGCGGCACGCGCTTCGACGAGGGCATCACCGGCGCCGCCGTCAACATCGGGCAACTGATCTCGAGCGGGCACTGGTGGCAGGCGCGCTCCTGCACGGGCCCGGCGGACAACACGCAGCCCCTGGTGAGCGACGAGATCGCGCGGCTGCTCGCGCTCGGCGGCCTCGGCCTGCCGGCGGGCACGATCGCGCCGGTCTATCCGAGCGGGCCGATCTGCAACGTGCGCGGCCTGACCACGCTGGGCGGCTACCTGGTGGACCGGCTGATCGAGCGCGGCATGGTCATCCACATCGACCACATGGGCGTACGCACGGCGACCGCCGTCCTGGATCGCGCGGAGGCGGCCCGCTATCCGGGCGTGGTGTCCGTGCACACGTGGTCGGACCGCGCGATCGTGGACCGGATCCTGGCCCTCGGCGGCTTCGTCGCCTCCTACGCCTACGCCGCCACCGACGCGGGCGACGGCAACCCGGCCTTCCTCGACGAGTGGCGCGCGAACCGGGCCCTGCCCGACGGCAGCATGATCGCCGGGTACGGGATCGGCAGCGACGTCAACGGCCTCGGCCCGCAGGCGCCGCCCCGGCTGAACGCGGGCGCCCGGCCGCTCGCCTACCCGTTCACGGCAACGAACGGCACCACCGTCAGCCGGCACGTCATGGGGCAGCGGACGTTCGACCTGAACACCGACGGCGTGGCGCAGTACGGCCTCTATGCCGACTACGTCACCGACCTGATCCAGCAGGCGGGCTCCGACGGGCCGCTGCTGCGCCGGCAACTGCTCAACGGCGCGGAGGCCTACACCGCGATGTGGGAACGCGCCCGGTCGTGACGGTGACGACGGGGGCCCCGCCCCGGGTGGGGCGGGGCTGGGTCGCGGCGTTCGTGCTCGCGATGACGGGCGTCGCGGCGGGCTGGTTCGGGCCGATCCAGATCCTGCTGCCCGAGCAGGCGTCGGCGCTCGCCGGCGCGGGCGGCGGCTTCGGCGACGTCTTCGGCTTCGGCGGAAGCAAGGAGTCGCTGCTGTCGCTGGTCACCGCGTGCGGGGCGGCGGCGTCGCTGGTCGCCACCCCGCTGTGGGGCGTCGTGTCGGACCGCACCGGCGCGCGCCGGCCGATCATGGTCGCGGGGATCGTGGCCGGGGCCGCGGGGCTCGCGGTGCTGGCGGGCGCGTCGAGCGTACCCGTCATGATCGTGGGTTGGGTGGTGGTCCAAGCCGGGTTGAGCGGGCCGCTCGCCGCTTTGGGCGCGATGCTCGCCGACCGGGTGCCGGAGGAGCAGCGCGGCACGGTCGGCGCGTTGTTCGGCGTCGCGCAGATCGCCGGGGTGGTGCTCGGTACGGCCGTCGCGGTGGCCGCCGGCGACGTGCGGCTCGGCTACCTGGCTCTCGCGGTCGCCGTCCCCGCGTTGTGCGCGAGCCTGCTGATCCTGCACCGGGAGCCCGCGGTCCGGAAAACCGCACAGTGGACGCGGCCCCGGCTGACCGCGCCGTTCGCCTGGGCGTGGCTGATCCGGTTCCTGCTCAACCTGGTCAACGCGCTGCTACTGGTCTACCTGTACTACTACCTCGGCGACGAGGTGGGCGTCGCCGATCCCGCCCCGGTCGTCCTGGCGGTCACGGTGGTCAACGTGCTGATCACCGCGGCGGCGGCCACACTCGGCGGCATCCTGTCGGACCGGCTGGCCCGCCGCCGGGTGTTCGCCGCCGCCGGTGCCGTCGTGCTGGCCGCCGGGATGGTGCTACTCGCGCTGGTCCCGCTGCTGCCGTTCGTGTTCGCGGCGGCGGTGCTGCTCGGCGCGGGCTGGGGCCTGTTCGTCGCGGTGGACCTGGCCGTCATCACCCGGGTCCTGCCCGACGCCGCCTCGCACGCCACGATGCTCGGCGTGGCGAACATCGCGGCCACGCTCCCCCAGCTCCTCGCCCCGCTGCTCGCCGCCGCGATCGTGCCGGCGCTCGGCGGCTATCCGGTGCTCTACCTGCTGTCGGCGGGCATCGCCCTGCTCGCCCTGTCCTGCCTGCCCCGCCTGCACACCGTCCCTTAGGAGAGCTCTCTTGCCGCTGCCCCACTTCCCGCCGGGTTTCCGCTTCGGCGTGGCCACGTCGGCGTTCCAGATCGAGGGCGCCGCCGACCTCGACGGCAAGGGCCCGAGCATCTGGGACACGTTCACCGCCCGGCCCGGGACCGTCCGGCACGGCGACGACGCCCGGGTCGCGATCGACCACTACCACCGGTACGCCGAGGACGTCACGCACATCGCCGACCTCGGCGCCCACGACTACCGGTTCTCGATCTCGTGGCCGCGGGTCGTGCCGCAGGGCAAGGGCCCGGTCAACCACCTGGGCCTAGACTTTTACGACCGCCTCGTCGACCGGCTCCTCGCCGCGGGCGTGCGCCCGGTCCCCACGCTCTACCACTGGGACCTGCCGCAGGCGCTCGAGGACGCCGGCGGCTGGATGGCGCGCGACACGGCCCATGCGCTCGCGGACTACGCGGCGGTGGTCGCCGACCGGCTCGGCGACCGCGTCCGGGACTGGATCACCCTCAACGAGATGAACGTCCAGACCCTTTACGGGTACGCCCTCGGCGACCACGCCCCGGGCCGGGCGCTCGGCCTCGCGGCACTGCCCGCCGTGCACCACCAGCTCCTCGCACACGGGCTGACGGTCCAGGCCCTGCGCGCGTGCGGCGCGGCCACCGTGGGCGTGGCGACCCAGCACTTCCCGGTCACCGCCGCCACCGGCTCGCCCGGCGACCGTACGGCTGCCGGGCTCTTCTCCGCCCTCACCAACTGGGCGTTCGCCGACCCGATCCTGCGCGGTGAGTATCCGGACGAGACAATCCGCGACGACGTCCGTTCCTCCACTCTGGACGCCGACCTCGCGCTCATCGCCGCGCCGCTGGACTTCTACGGGGTCAACTACTACGAGCCGGTGGCGATCGAGGCGCCCCGCGCGGACAAGGACTACCGCGGCGTGCTCGAGGTCGACATCCCGGCCGGGCTGCCGTTCTCGCCGGTGCGGGTGGAGAGTCCGCAGCGTACGGACTTCGGGTGGCCGATCGTCCCGTCCGGGCTCACCGAGATCCTGCGCACGCTCGCGGACCGCTACCCGAATCTGCCCCCGGTCGTGGTCACGGAGAACGGCGCCTCGTTCCACGACTCCCCCACCGGCGACGCCGTGCACGACCCGCGGCGCATCGCCTATCTCGACGCGCACATCCGCGCGGTGGCGGACGCGATCGCGGGCGGGGTGGACGTGCGTGGCTACTACGTCTGGTCGGCGCTCGACAACTTCGAGTGGGCGGCCGGGTACGAGGAGCGGTTCGGGCTGGTGCACGTGGACCGGGGGACGCTCGCCCGCACCCGCAAGGACTCCTGGTACTGGCTGCGCGACCAGATCCCGCAACTCACCCGCATGCCGGGGTGAGCCCTCCCGCCGCGGCTGGGGCGGCCCGCGATCCGGTCGGCGGGATGAGACGGCGGGGAAGAGCGCGGCCGCGGGCGGTCAGGCGCGGAGGCGGTCGACGAACGTGGTGGCGAGGCGGCGCAGCCGGGCGTCGGAGCCGGACGGGACGGGACGGCCCGCCGGGCCGGGCGGGTCTGCCTCGTCCCAGCCGTCGACGAGGCTGAGCAGGGTGCTGCCCTCGACCAGGATGATGAAGTCGTCGAGGGCCTCGTCGTCGGTGACCCCGGCGCGCAGTTCGCCCAGCTCGCGGGCCTCGCGCAGGCACACCCGCAGGTGCTCCCGGATGCGCACGTGCGAGGCGCGCCGCGACTCGGCCAGCCGCGGATGCGACAGCGCCGCCCCGGCGAACGCGACGTTCACGTGGGCGTCGGCCGCGCGCTCGGCGTCCAGGGGCAGCACCGCCTCCAGGGCCGCCAGCAGCGCCGCCAGGCCGGAGAGCTCGCCGCCGAGGCGGAACGCGCGCTCGACGATCCGGTCGTAGACAGCCGTCTGCGCGGCCACCAGGATGTCGTCCTTGCCGCCCAGGAAATGTGCGAGCACGCTCAGCGAGCAGCCGGCCTCGTCGGCGATCGCCCGCGTCGTCGTCCCCTCGACGCCGCGCTCGCGCACCACCCGCCAGGTGGCCGCGAGCAGCTCGGCCCGCCGCCGCTCGTGATCCACCAGCCTCGGCACCCCGCCAGCCTAGGCGACGCCCGCAGCCCTGCGGCGCCACGCCCACAGCCCCGCGCCGCGAACCCCGCAGCCGCGCGGCGTGGCACCCGGAGCCGCGCGCGTGGCACCCGGAGCCGCGCGGCGTGGCACCCGGAGCTGCGCGGGCGTGGGGCTCACGCCGGTCGGGGCGGCGCGGGAGGGCGTACGAAATCTATGCTGGCCGCATGCCGAAGGTGACGGTGGTCGGGGCGGGGATCGGCGGGCTCGCCGCCGGGCTGGCG
>CAKUMG010000368.1 GCA_934667465.1 uncultured Actinoplanes sp.
AAATAGCGCAGCAGACGAAGCTCCATCACCGGCGACGATACCCGCCGGGCCACTTCCGCCCGCGGGCGCAACGAAACGCCGGGCGGCCGGCGTCAAAGGGGTATGGACGGTCTTCCTCCCGAGGTGCGGCGGCTCTTCGAGGAGCTGCGTACGGGCACCCCGCCGCCCCTGCCGTCGTCCATCCCCGCCGAATGGTGGGAGCACACTGTGCAGACCCTCGTCACCACCGGCCGCCGACAACTGCGCCGCCGCCGCGTTCTGGCCGCCCTGGCGCTGTCCGCCCTGATCCCCGTGGTGGCCGTTGCCGGCCTCCTGCTCGGCCTGGCCCTGTAGCCTGGCCGCCGTGCCGTAGTTCGACGGATGCGAGCCGCGCCGCGCCCAGGGCACAGTCGGCCCATGCTGAAGGATCTGCGGCTCACCCACATCGGCGGCCCGACCACCCTGCTCGAGGTGGCCGGCTGGCGCCTGCTCACCGACCCGACGTTCGACCCGCCCGGCCGGCGGTACGCGTTCGGGTGGGGCACCAGCTCCCGCAAGGTGACCGGGCCGGCGCTGCAGCCCGCCGAGCTGGGCCCGGTCGATGCGGTGCTGCTGAGCCACGACCATCATGCCGACAACCTCGACGACCGGGGCCGCGAGCTGCTGGCCGGCGTCCCGGTCGTGCTGACCACGCGTGCCGGGGCCGGACGGGTCGGTGGGCGCGGGCTGACGGACTGGGAGTCGACCACGCTGGAGGCGCCCGGCAAACCCCCGATCCGGGTCACCGCGACCCCGTGCCGCCACGGCCCCGCCCTGTCCGGGCCGATCACCGGCCCGGTGATCGGCTTCGCGCTGGAGTGGGCCGCCCAGGAGCACGGCGCGCTCTGGGTCACCGGCGACACCGTGCTGTTCCCCGGGGTGCGCGAGGTGCCGCGGCGGCTCACCGTCGACACGGTCCTGCTGCACCTGGGCGCGGTCCGCTTCCCGGTCACCGGCGGCCTGCACTACAGCCTCACCGCGGACGACGCCGTCGAGCTGTGCCGGCTGGTCCGGCCCCGCACGATCGTCCCGGTGCACTACGAGGGCTGGTCGCACTTCAGCCAGGGGCGGGAGACCGTCGAGCAGGCGTTCGCCGGCGCGCCGGACGGGCTCGGCGCGCGCGTCCATTGGCTCCCGTTGGGCCCCCGGCGCGAATAGCGCCGCTGCCTTCACCCGGCCTCGAGGTGCTTCTCCGCCCAGCGGGTCAGCTCGTCGAGGGCCGGGCGGATGGCGGCGCCGTGCTCGGTGAGCTCGTAGCGGACCCGGATCGGGCGGCCGTCGAGCACCGTGCGCGTGACGAGGTTCAGCTCCGCCAGCTCGACCAGGCGCTCGTTGAGGATCCGGTCGCTGATGCCGGGGATCCCGCGTTTGAGGTCGCTGAAGAACACCGGCCCCTGCATCAGCGTGCTCCACACCACGCCGGTCCAGCGCTTGCCGAGCAGCGTCATGACCCGCGACAGCGGCTCACCCAGGGTCTCGCACGCATCGCTTGACACCATGACGCCCACCCACTTACTTTTCAGAAGCAGCTTCCGCAAAAGAAGCTACGCACGTCTCATCGGTCTTCAGCATGCCACAGAAAGGGCGCCCCCATGAACGCCGGCACCATCGACCAGCGCCTCCGGCGCATCGAGGACCGCACCGCGATCATCGACACCGTCGTCGCCTACGCCGTCGCCATCGACGACGGCGACTGGCAGCGGTTCGCCTCCCTGCTCACCGACCCGGTCCACGTCGACTTCTCGGCGGCCGGCCTGCCCGCGGCCGACTTCCCCCGCGACCGGTTCACCGGGTTCGCCGCCCAGGCCCTCGACGCCTGGGACGCCCGCCAGCACCTCAGCCCCAACCACCGCGTCGTCTTCGACGAGACCGACCCGGACCGCGCGGTCTGCCACAGCTACATGTACGCGCAGCACTACAAGGACGGCGCGCTCTACGTCATGCGTGGCTCCTACGACAACCACATGACGCGTACGCCCGACGGGTGGCGCATCAGCCGCCTCGTCCAGCACATCAGCTGGCTCGAAGGCGACCCGAACGCGGCAGCGCCCGCCGCCTGAACCCCCGGCCGCCCGGCCCGCATTCCCTGCGGGCCGGGTCAGGACCAGGCCGCCACCACGTCGCCGGGCCCCCGGACCACGTCCACGGAGCCCGGCGGAAGGGCCCGCTCCGGCCACCGGCGGCACTGGCGATGGTTCCGGAGGCCACGTCTCCTAAAGTGTCCTAGGAACCTGGGCTGAAGACTAGGCGTCGGTGGGGTCGGGCCTGCCGCCCGTGACGAATTGATGAGTGTCTCAGTGTCGTAAAGCCTAGTTGACTGATAGGAGAAGTAGGCCGACCCTGAGGATCACCGGCAAGCCTCGGAGGTAGACCTGTGACTTTCACCCGGAGAACGTTCCTGTCGGCCACGGCCGGCGCCGTCGCCCTCGGCCTCGGCCTCGCCGGCTGCGGCGGCGACGAGAGCGAGGGAGCCGCCCTGGCCGCCGGCGCTCCCCTGCCCGACACGATCCCGGCCGGCACGAAGCTCGTCGTCGGCGACAAGGAGCACCAGAAGGCGCTCGAGTTCTCCGGCGAGGCGGACAGGTTCGGCTTCGAGGTGCAGTGGGCCAACATCAGCGGCGGCCCGCAGACCCTGGAGGCGTTCCGGGCCGACGCGCTGGACCTCGGCTCGGTCGCCGACATCCCGCCGATCCACTCGCACTGGACCGGCGTCCCCACGAAGATCGTCGCCGCGAAGTTCCGGCAGGACCCGCTCAACCATGCGATCTACAAGCTCGGCATCGCGCCCGGGGTGGCCGTCGCCGCGCTGCCCGACCTGCGCGGCAAGAAGGTGGCCTACAGCCCCGGGCAGGCGCAGGGCGCGCTGGTGCTGCGGGTGCTGCGCAAGGCCGGCCTGACGAAGGAGGACGTGCGGCTGATCGAGCTGCCGAGCACCGGCGACGTGTACGCGACCGCGCTGGCCAGCCGCCAGGTGGAGGTGGCCCCGATCGGCGGCGTCCAGGTCAAGCGGTACGAGGTCAAGTACGGCAGGGACGGCGCCACGACCATCGCGCACGGGCTGCGCGACGACCCGGGCCACCTGTACGTGCCGGAGACCGTGCTGCTCGACGCGGGCAAGGCGGCCGCGATCCGGCAGTACGTGCAGGCGTGGGCCCGGGCCTGGCGCTGGCGCGAGGCGAACCCGGAGGAGTGGATCGAGCGCTACTACGTCAAGGACCAGGGCCTGAGCACCGCGGACGGGCAGTGGCTCGTCGAGAACGGCGGAGTGTCCGACATCCCGGCGAGCTGGTCCGAGGCGATCACCCGGCACCAGGAGACCATCGACCTGCTCGCGGAGGAGACGAACAACAAGCCCTTCAAGGCGGAGGATCTGTACGACCGCCGGTACGAGGCGGTGGCCGCCCAGGCGCTGGAGGACGCGTCATGAGCGTCGTCACCGACCGGCGGCCCACGATCCGGCAGCCGGCCCGCCGGGGGCACAAGCGCCGCCTCGGCCCCGGACGCCCCATCCCGTACGGCGCCGCGATCGGCCCGCTGCTCCTGCTCGCGCTCTGGGCGGTCGCCTCCGCGGCGGGCTGGCTCGATCCGCGTACCCTCACCGCCCCCTGGACCGTGGTCACGACGGCGGGTGACCTCATCGCCGACGGCCGCCTGCAGGACAACCTCGCGGTCTCCGCGCAGCGGGCCGGGCTCGGGCTCGCGTCCGGCGTGGCCCTCGGCACGGTGCTCGCGCTCGTCTCCGGGCTGAGCCGCTGGGGCGAGGCGGTCCTGGACGGGCCGATCCAGATCAAGCGCGCGATCCCGTCGCTCGCGCTGATCCCGCTGCTGGTGCTGTGGCTCGGCATCGGCGAGGGCATGAAGGTCACCACGATCACGCTGGGCGTCTTCGTGCCCGTCTACATCCACACCCACAACGGGCTGCGCGGCATCGACAGCCGCTACGTCGAGCTGGGCGAGTCGCTGCGGCTGAGCGCGGGCACGTTCGTCCGGCGGATCGTGCTGCCCGGCGCGCTGCCCGGCTTCCTGCTCGGCCTGCGCTTCGCGGTGGTCAACGCGTGGCTCGCGCTGGTGGTCGTCGAGCAGATCAATTCGACGAGCGGCATCGGCTACATGATGGAGCTCGCCCGCGAGTACGGGCAGACCGACATCATCGTGGTCGGCCTGGTGCTCTACGGCGTGCTCGGGCTGCTGTCCGACGGTGCCGTCCGGCTCGCGCAGAGGAAGGCACTGACATGGCGTCGCACCATGGCGGACTGACAACAGACGCAGCCGTACGGGTGGAGGGCCTGACCCGCAGCTTCGGCGCGCGCACCGTGCTGGACCACCTGAACCTGCGGATCGGCGACGGCGAGTTCGTGGCCCTGCTCGGGCGCAGCGGCTCGGGCAAGAGCACGCTGCTGCGCGCGCTCGCCGGCCTGGACCGCGACGTCGCCGGATCCGGGGCCGTGGCGGTGCCGCAGAACTCGTCGGTGGTGTTCCAGGACGCCCGGCTGCTGCCGTGGCAACGGGTCCTCGCGAACGTCGTGCTCGGCCTGCGCGGCCCGGACGCCCGCGAGCGGGGCCGGGCGGCGCTGGCGGAGGTGGAGCTGCGGGGGCGCGAGAACGCCTGGCCGCACGAGCTGTCCGGGGGCGAGCAGCAGCGGGTGGCCTTGGCGCGGTCGCTGGTGTCGGAGCCGCAGCTGCTGCTGGCCGACGAGCCGTTCGGGGCCCTGGACGCGCTGACCCGGATCCGGATGCACGGGCTGCTGCGCGAGTTGTGCGTACGGCATCGCCCCGCAGTCCTGCTCGTGACCCACGACGTCGACGAGGCGGTCACGCTCGCCGACCGCGTCATCGTCCTCGACGCGGGCCGCATCACCGTCGACCGGGAGATCGACCTGCCCGCACCCCGATCGCACCGGCAGCCGGCGTTCCTGGCGCACCGGGAGACGCTGCTGGCCTCGCTGGGCGTCAAGGAAGGAGCCACCGCATGAGTACGCTGCACCTGAACGCGTTCCTGATGGGCGTCGGTCATCACGAGGCCGCCTGGCGGCTCCCCGGGAGCGACCCGTTCGCGGCCACCGACGTCGAGCACTACAAGCGGCTGGCCCGCATCGCCGAGCGCGGCAGGCTCGACTCGCTGTTCCTGGCCGACAGCCCCGTGCTGTTCACCAACATCGGCCGCCGCCCGGCGGGCACGCTCGAACCGACGGTGCTCCTGACGGCGCTGGCCGGCGCGACCGAGCACATCGGGCTGATCGCGACCGCGTCGACGACCTACAACGAGCCGTACAACCTGGCCCGCCGGTTCGCCTCGCTCGACCACGTCAGCGGCGGCCGGGCCGGCTGGAACGTCGTCACCACCGCGGGGCTCGACGCCGCCCGCAACTTCAACCTCGACGAGCTCCCCGCCCACCACGACCGGTACGAGCGGGCCGCCGAGTTCATCGACGTCTCGCGCGCGCTCTGGGACAGCTGGGAGGACGACGCGGCGCTCGGCGACAAGGCGGGCGGCCGGTGGGGCGACGACAGCCGGGTGCACCCGCCGCGGCACCGCGGCAAGTACTTCCAGGTCGAGGGACCGCTCAACGTGCCGCGCCCGCCGCAGGGCCACCCGCTGCTGGTGCAGGCGGGCTCGTCGCAGGACGGCCGGCACCTGGCGGCCCGCTACGCCGAGGCCGTGTTCACCGCCCAGCAGACCCTCGCCGAGGCGCAGGAGTTCTACCGCGACCTCAAGCGGCGGGCGGCGGAGCTGGGCCGCGACCCGGACACGGTCAAGATCCTGCCGGGCATCGTGCCGGCCATCGGCGCGACCGCCGCCGAGGCCGCCGCGCTGGAGGAGGAGCTCGACCGGCTGATCAAGCCCGAGTACGCGAAGCGGCAGCTCGCCACCACCCTGCGCGTGGACCCGGACGACCTGCACCTGGACCGCGAGCTCCCCGCGGACCTGCCCGGCGAGGACGAGATCGAGGGCGCGAAGAGCCGCTACACGCTCATCGTCACGCTCGCCCGCCGGGAACGGCTGACCGTGCGGCAGCTGATCGGGCGGCTGGGCGGCGGGCGCGGGCACCGGACGTTCGCCGGCACGCCCGAGCAGGTCGCCGACGCGATCGAGGAGTGGTTCCGGCTCGGCGCGGCCGACGGGTTCAACATCATGCCGCCGGTGCTGCCGTCCGGGCTGGAGGTGTTCGTGGACCACGTCGTGCCGATCCTGCAACGACGGGGGCTGTTCCGCACCGAGTACACCGGGCGCACCCTGCGCGAGCACTACGGACTTCCCCGGCCCGCCAACCAGCACAC
>CAKUMG010000369.1 GCA_934667465.1 uncultured Actinoplanes sp.
CCTTCCCGCACGTCGTCGCGATGATGGACGACGCGTTCCGCCTGGTCGCGGCGCTGGAGGAGAGCGACGAGGACAAGTGCGTACGCGCACACGCGCGCGCCGACGAGGCCACCCACGGTGACAACCGGCGGGCCACCACCCGGATCTTCGGCTCGCGCCCCGGCGCGTACGGTGCCGGCATCCTGCCCCTCATCGACAGCCGCAACTGGCGCGGCGACGCCGACCTGGCCGAGGTCTACGCGGTCTGGGGCGGCTTCGCCTACGGCCGTGATCTCGACGGCGTCCCGGCCCGCGACGACATGGAAAATGCGTACAAGCGCATCGATATCGCGGCCAAGAACATCGACACCCGCGAGCACGACATCGCCGACTCCGACGACTACTTCCAGTACCACGGCGGCATGATCGCCACGGTCCGCGCGCTGACCGGCCGCGCCCCCGCGGCGTACATCGGCGACTCCACCAACCCCGACGCGACCAAGACCCGCAGCCTGACCGAGGAGACCGCCCGCATCTTCCGGGCCCGCGTGGTCAACCCGCGCTGGATCGCGGCGATGCGCCGGCACGGCTACAAGGGCGCGTTCGAGCTGGCGGCGACGGTCGACTACCTGTTCGGCTATGACGCCACCGCCGGTGTGGTCGCCGACTGGATGTACGAGCAGCTCGCGGCCAGCTACGTGCTGGACCCGGAGAACCAGAAGTTCATGACCGAGTCCAACCCGTGGGCGCTGCACGGCATCACCGAGCGGCTGCTCGAGGCGGCCGAGCGCAAGCTCTGGGAGGCGCCGGAGCCGGAGACGCTCGCCGCCCTCCAGCAGATCTACCTCGAGACCGAGGGTGACCTCGAGGACGACGAGTAACCACCTTCCGCGGCGCTGCCGGTCCGGTGTCTGCCGGCCCGGTTTCCTCGCCGGGCTGGTGTCTGCCGGCCCGGTTTTCGCCCGGGCCGGCGGGCGTTGCTCGGCCGGCGCTCGACGGTGCCGCGGTCCGGTGCGTCAGGCCCGGCGGCGCAGCAGGTAGGTGTCCATGATCCAGCCGTGCCGCTCGCGGGCCTCCGCGCGGACCCGGCGGATCTCGTCGGCGACCTCGTCGAGCGGACCCGCGATCAGCAGCTCGTCAGGCGTCCCGAGGTAGGCGCCCCAGAAGATGTCGACCCCCTCGGCGTCCACCGAGTCGAACGTCTGGTGCGCGTCGAGCATCACGATCACGTCGTCGACCCCGTCGGGCCACCCCTGCGCCAGCCGCCGCGCGGGCGTCACCTGGAACGGCCGCCCGACCCGGTTCACCCCGATCCGGTGCTTCGCGGCGAGCGTGGAGACACTGGTGATCCCCGGGATCACCTCGTAGTCGAACGTGACGGCGCCGCGGGCCAGGATCTCGTCGAGAATCGCGATCGTCGAGTCGTACAGCGACGGGTCGCCCCACACCAGGAACGCGCCCACCTCGCCGTCGTGCAGGTGCTCGGCGATCAGCGCCTCGGTCACCTCGGAGCGCCGGTGCCGCCAGTCCTCGATCGTCCCCGCGTAGTCGGCCGGCCGCCGGTCCCGGTCCGGGTCGCGCCCCTCGGCGATGCGCCGGCCCGGCTTCCCGTGCTCCTCCAGCAGCGACCGCCGCAGCTCGATCATGCTGTCCTTGGCCTCGCCCTTGTCGAGCAGGAAGAACACGTCGGCCCGCCCGATCGCCTTGGCCGCCTGCATGGTGAGGTGGTCGGGGTCGCCCGCCCCGATCCCGATGACACTGATCTTCCGCACGCCCCGGATTCTCCCAGGTCGGTCCCCGGCGGCGGTGAGGTGTCGGCGGACTGTGTCACACCCCCGTGCCATGCTGCCGTGGTGAACGTGCGATTCGACGCCGAGCTGTGGCTCTGGGAAGCCCGCCCCCACGAGGAGTGGACCCTCGTCAGCCTGCCCCTCGACGCCTCCGACGAGATCCGCGACCTCGCGGGCGGCCTGCGCCGAGGCTTCGGCGCGGTCCGCGTCCGGGTCACCATCGGCGCCAGCACCTGGCAGACCTCGATCTTCCCGGGCGCCAACGGCGGCGCCTACGTGCTCCCGGTCAAGAAGGCGGTCCGCAAGGCCGAATCCCTCGACCCCGGCGACACCGCCACCATCTCCGTCCAGCTCGTCGACTTCTGACCACCCCGCACCGCGCCGGTTCTGCACCGCGCCGGTTCTGCACCGCGCCGGTTCTGCACCGCGTCCGGTTCTGCACCGCGTCCGGTTCCGCACCGCGTCCGGTTCCGCACCGCGTCCGGTTCCGCACCGCGTCCGGTTCCGCACCGCGTCCGGTTCCGCACCGCGCCCGCCTCCGCACCGCGCCCGCCTCGCGGGTTATGGCCGGGCCCCGCTCGCACCTACGCCCCGTGGCCTCCAGCGTCCGGACCGCGCTCGCGGCCCGCGCGTGCCGGATCGGACGCTCGCGAGCCGCGGAGCGGCATGTCGTCGGTGGCCGGGGCTGCCATGCCGCCGAGCAGGGCGAGCTTGTCCCCGTCCGGGGTCCCGGGCGCCGCGGAGTAGACAATGAGGCGCTGCCCACCCGCGTCGCCGACGTCGAGCGTCTCGTAGTCGAGGCCGAGCGGCCCGACCAGCGGGTGAAGGAACCGTTTCGTCCCGGCCCGGCAGTAGCTGACCTCCGCCCGCGCCCACAGCCGCCGGAACTCCTCGCTGTGCACGGACAGCTCGCCCACGAGGCGCTGCAGCCCGGGATCATCGGCGTGCAGGCCGGCCGCGGAACGCAGCGCAGCCGCGCATTCGGCCCGGACGGCGCCCGGATCGGCGTGCAGATCGACGGTGGCCGGGTCGAGGAAGGCGTCGCGGACCAGGTTGCGCCCGGCCGTGAAGCCCGGATGCACCACCCCGGCGAGGCGGTTGGCGCACAGCACCGTGAGCGAGCGGTCGACCAGAAGCGCGGGCCAGGGCGACTGCTCCACCAGCCGGGTGACCGCGGGCCGCACCCGGCCGGAGGGGCGGGGCCGGCCCTTCCGCCCGGCAGGCCGCGCGAGCTGGTGCAGATGGCGCGCCGCCTCGTCGTCCAGCCGCAGCGCCCGGGCCAGCGCTTCCAGCACCTCGCCCGACGGGTTGCGGTCGCGCCCCTGCTCCAGCCGCACGTAGTAGTCGACGCTGATCCCGGCCAGCAACGCGAGCTCCTCGCGGCGCAGCCCGCGCACGTGCCGCCGCCCACCCGGCACGAGTCCGACGGCATCGGGTCCGACCAGGCCACGGCGGGCGCGCAGGAAGTCGGCGAGGGTCTCCATCGCCCCACGCTAAGCGACCCGGGCCCGTCCCGGGTGGCCCTGCGACCCCCAGGATTCGCCGGGCCTGGGCATCGGCCGCCGGCGGCCCCACGGTGGTCGCCATGACCACACCACTGCTCGACGGCCGGCGCGTCCTCGTGACCGGCGCCTCCTCCGGCATCGGCGCGGCGACCGCGCAGACCCTCCGCAAGGCCGGCGCCCGCGTCGCCGTGGCGGCCCGCCGCACCGACCGGCTCGACGGCGACCTGCGCCTGACCCTCGACGTCACGGACGAGGCAGCCGTACGCGCCGCGGTCGGCACCACCGTCGCCGAGCTCGGCGGCCTGGACCTCGTCGTCAACGCCGCCGGCCTGATGCCGCTCGGCCCGGTGCTCGGCGCGGACACCGCCCAGTGGCGCCGGGTGCTCGACACCAACGTGCTCGGGCTGATGCTCGTCACCCACGCCGCCCTGCCGCACCTGCTCGAAGCGGCCGGCCGAGGCGGCCCGGCGGACCTCGTCAACATCTCGTCGATCGGCGGCCGCGAGACCTTCCCCGGCTCCGCGGCCTATCACGCCAGCAAGTTCGCGGTGCACGGCTTCTCGGACTCGCTGCGCAAGGAGGTCGGCGCGAGCGGCGTGCGGGTGTCCCTGATCGAACCCGGCTTCGTCGACACGGAACTCCCGGACTCCATCGGCGACCCGGCCATCGAGGCGAACGTCCGCCAGATGATCACCGGGCTGAACCGCATCCTCGACCCCGCGGACGTGGCCGCCGCCATCGCGCACCTGGTCGCCCAGCCCGCCCACGTGCTGATCAACGAGTTCCAGATCCGCCCCACCGCGCAAGCCTGATCCCGTCGCCCCACCGCGCAAGCCTGACCCCGTTCCCGCAGTGCGCCGGCCCGCCCCGGCCGACGCAGCGGATGTTGACCGGCGGTCCCGGCCCTCGTTCCGGCGATGGCGCCAGGCGGCCGAGGCGTCGGCGACCCGGGCAACGGCGCGGGCGGAGCGGGCAATGACGCGGGCGGAGCGGGCAACGACGCGGGCGACCCGGGCAACGACGCGGGCGGAGCGGGCAACGACACGGGCGGAGAAGGACATCATGAGTCCGCCAGGATCGGGACGGAGGGGCCGAGCTCCCGCCCCAGCGAGGCCGCCCGCGTCACGGACCCCGAGCCGAACCTGTCGCGCACCGAGTCGAGCGCCGTGTCGAGCCCGTCGTCATGACGCTCCGCGAACGGGAGCTCGAGCTGCACCGCCCCGTCGCCGTCGAGATTGCCCACGGCTATGCCGATCAGGGTCAGGCCCCGCTCGGCGATGACGGGAGCGGCCGCCACGAGCAGGGCGCGGGCGGTGTCGAGAACGGCGCGGGTCTGGGTGGTGGTCTGGGGGAGGCTGCGCGAGCGCGTGGCCCGCGTGTAGTCGGCGAAGCGCAGACGCAGCGTCACCGTGCGCCCCGCGCGGTTAGCTGCGCGCATGCGGCGGGTGACGCGGTCGACCAGGGCGGCGAGCGTGGCGTCGACCTCCGCGGGGGACCGGTCGCGGCGGCCCAGGGCACTCTGCGCGCCGATCGAGCCGCGGCGATGACCGGTGCGGACGCGCCGCGGGTCGCGGTTGTGTGCCAGGGCGTAAAGGTGGTGGCCCGCGCCGGCGCCGACCAGGGAGACGAGCGCTGCCTCGCCGATGCGGGCGAGGTCGCCGACGGTGCGGATCCGGCGGTCGCGCAGCCGGCCGGCGGTGACCGGGCCCACACCCCAGAGCCGCTCGATCGGCAGCGGGTGCAGGAACGCCAGCTCCTCGCCGGCGGGCACGACCAGCAGTCCGTCGGGCTTGCCGGCCGCGCTGGCGACCTTGGCCAGGAACTTCGTGCGCGCCACCCCCACCGTGATCGGCAGCCCGGCCCGCTCGCGGACGTCGGCCCGCAGCCGCGCGGCGATCGTGGCCGGGCTGCCCTTGATCCGCCGCAGGCCCCCCACATCGAGGAACGCCTCGTCGATCGAGATGCCCTCGACGAGCGGCGTGGTGTCGCGGAAGATCTCGAACACCGCGCGGCTCGCCTGCGCATAGGCCGACATCCGCGGCGGCACCACAACGGCGGCCGGACAGAGCGCGCGGGCCTGGGCGAGCCCCATCGGCGTGCGCACCCCGCATGCCTTCGCCTCATAACTGGCCGCGAGCACGACGCCCCCGCCGACCAGCACCGGCCTGCCACGCAGCCGGGGGTCGTCACGCTGCTCGACCGATGCGTAGAACGAGTCCAGGTCGGCGTGCAGGATCGTCGCCAGGTCCGTCATGAGCTGGATGTTAGAACAAATGTACGAGGACCGCATCTCGCAGCTTGCCGCCCTGTGGACAACCGCCGGCCCTGTGGACAGCGAACTACGCGGGCGCCGCGAAAGGGGTAGGAATGAGCCATGACGACACGACCGCCGCTGGCGGAAACCTTCGACCTCCAGCCGCACCCCGAGGGCGGCTGGTTCCGCGAGACCTACCGCTCCGAGATCACGATCGACCACGAGAGGTACGGGTCTCCGCGCGCGACTGCCACCGGCATCTACTTCGCCCTGATGCCCGGCGAGTCGAGCGCCTGGCACGCCGTGAAGTCCGACGAGCTGTGGCTGCTCCACTCGGGCGCCCTCGACCTGCGCCTCGGCGGCTCGGGTGACAAGCCGGAGGAGCCGGGCGAGACCGTCCGCGTCGACCAGTCCAACCCCCAGGCCCTGGTGCCGGCCGGCGTCTGGCAGGCGGCCGCCCCCGTCGGCGACGAGCCCGTCCTGGTCAGCTGCATCGTCTCGCCCGGCTTCGACTTCGCCGACTTCCGCCTGGCCGAGTAGCAGCCGCCGCCACCCGCCATCGCGGCCCCCGCCGCCTGCCCCGGCAGCCACCTTGGCGTCGCAGGTCGTCCGCCGTCGCGGTCACCCGCCGTCGTGGCGGCTCGTCGCCGCAGTGACCCGCGGCCAGTGACCCGCGGCCAGTGACCCGCGGCCAGTGACCCGCGGCCGCGATGACCCGGTGCCGCGGGGGGCAGAGGGGTGGAGCGGAGGGTGGGCCGTGGTGGAC
>CAKUMG010000370.1 GCA_934667465.1 uncultured Actinoplanes sp.
GGTACGGACGCCGCGAGCCGCCGCCCGACCTCGACCAGCAGCCGGTCGCCCAGCGTGTGACCGAGCGCGTCGTTCACGGTCCGGAACCGGTCGATGTCGAGCAGCAGCAGGGCGCCCCGCCGCCGCGGATGCCACTCGGCGACCGTGGCCTGCAGGGCGCGCCGGTTGGGCAGGCCGGTCAGCTCGTCGATGCGGGCCGAGCGCTCGTGCTCGCCCGCCGAGCGGAGCATGCGGTGGACGGCGTGCAGGGCGAGCAGGACCAGCGGTACGAGCGCGATGCCGACCCGCGCGGCGGCGAGCACCACCGGGCCGAGCAGCAGCAACGACGCCGTGGCGAACAGCTCCAGCCCCCCGCGCTGCGACCGGCGCGGGCGGCGTCGCTCGACGGCGATGCGCCCGGCCACGGCGTCCAGGGTGTAGCGCGCGGCGATCCAGGCGGCGGCCGCCACGACGGTGAGCAGTGCGTCGCCCCAGCCCGGGCCGGCGGTCCCCTGCCAGCCGGCACCGCCCCGCCAGCCGGCGAGCACCGCCACACCCCCGGCAGCGCCGAGCGCGCAGGTCTGCTGGAGCGCGAGGTAGAGCGCGCGGCGGGCGGAGTGCCGCATCCGGATCCCGGCGACCGCGAGCGCGGCGAGCTGCACGGCCAGCGCGGGCAGGAACCCCCACGCGAGCACGATGCCGAACGTGAAGCAGATGGACGGCAGCACGAGGGAGCTCGCCCTGCGGTTGGCCAGCACGTACGGCCGGGCGTCGACCACGACCGCCAGCGCGGCCATGGTCCAGAACGCCGCGGGCAGGCCGCCGAACAGCCGGGGCAGGGTCGCCCACAGCACGCCGTCGACGAGCACGGCACAGCCGACTGCGACGACGACCCCGCGGCGGGCCGCGAGGGTCCGCCGATCGCCCGGCAGGGAGCTGCGCAGACGTGCGGCACCCATGCGACCTCCACGATGGCGTCGATCGACCGATCTCCCCCTCACCATAGATCCACATGGACAAAATGACGCTAAAGCGACTAGGCGTTATCAAATCGCCACATCTACGCCCACGCGGAACCGGCCGAAGATCACCCGTTGGTGTCCTCTCCGGCTCCCCGCGCCCGGCCCCCTCGAAGCCGGGCCGTCACTCCTTCGCCGCGGCCCCCGGCTCCACCCCGCCGGCCGATTCCGCGTCGTCCGCCTGCTCCGACTTCGCGGCCGCCTGTTCCGCGCCGTCCACCGGCTCCGGTTTCGCGGCTGCCGATTCCGCGCCGTCCACCGGCTCCGACTTAGCGGCCTTCGCCGTCTTCCTCGCGGGTTTCTCCGGCTCCGGGGCGATCTCCGCCACGGCCCGCGCCGCCTCCGGCCCCTCGGCCAGCAGCACCTCGAAGCCGCGCTCGTCGAGGACCGGAACCCGCACCTGAAGCGCCTTGTCGTATTTGCTGCCGGGGTTGTCGCCGACGACCACGAAGCCCGTCTTCTTGGAGACCGAGCCGGTGACCTTGCCGCCGCGGGAGGTGATCGCGTCGGTCGCGGCGTCGCGGGAGAACGTCGCCAGCGTGCCGGTGACCACCACGGTGATGCCGGCCAGCGGCTGAGGGCCCTCGTCACCGCGCTCGTCGACCATCGCCACCCCGGCCTCGCGCCACTTGCGCAGGATGTCGCGGTGCCAGTCGACGGCGAACCACTCCCGCAGGCTCCGCACGATCGTCGGGCCCACCCCGTCGACCTCGGCGAGCCGCTCGGGGCTCTCCTCCGCCGCGGCTTCCTCGATCGCCGCCATGGAGCCGAACTCCCGGGCCAGCGCCTCGGCCGCGGTCGGGCCGACGTGCCGGATGGACAGCGAGACCAGGAACCGCCGCAGCGGCCGGGTCTTGACCTCCTCGAGGTTCTGCAGGAGCTTGACCGCGTTGCTGCCGAGGCTGCCGTCCTGGTTGACGAAGAAGGGCGAGCGCGCCAGGTCGTCGGCGGTGATCGCGAAGAGGTCGCCCTCGTCGGCGATGATCCCGGCGTCGAGCAGCGCCTGGCCGGCCTTGTAGCCCAGCACCTCGATGTCGAGCGCGTCGCGGCTCGCGATGTGGAACACCCGCTCGCGCAGCTGGCTCGGGCAGGACCGGGTGTTGGGGCAGCGGATGTCGATGTCGCTCTCCTTGGCGGGAGCGAGCGTCGTGCCGCAGGCGGGGCACTCGGTCGGCATGACGAACGCGCGGGCGTCCGCCGGCCGCAGGTCGATCACCGGGCCGAGCACCTCGGGGATGACGTCGCCCGCCTTGCGCAGCACGACCGTGTCGCCGATCAGGACGCCCTTGCGCTCGACCTCACGGGCGTTGTGCAGGGTGGCCAGCGCGACTGTCGACCCGGCCACGTGCACCGGCTCGAGCACCGCGAACGGGGTCACGCGGCCGGTGCGGCCGACGTTGACGTCGATGTCGAGGAGCTTGGTGGTGACCTCCTCGGGCGGGTATTTGAACGCGATGGCCCAGCGCGGCGCGCGGCTGGTGGAGCCGAGGCGGCCCTGGATGGCCACCGGGTCGACCTTGATGACGACGCCGTCGATCTCGTGCTCGACGGCATGCCTGTTCTTGGCGTATTCGTCGATGTAGGCCTGGACGCCCGCCATGTCGCCGACCAGGCGCCACCGCTCGCTGGTCGGCAGGCCCCACGCCTTGAGGGCCTCGTAGGCGTGGCTCTGCGAGTCGGGCGCGAAGCCCCTGCGGGCGCCGATGCCGTGCACGACCATGCGCAGCGGCCGGGACGCCGACACCCGCGGGTCCTTCTGCCGCAGACTTCCGGATGCCGCGTTGCGCGGGTTGGCGAACGGCGCCTTGCCCTGCTCGACCAGGCTCGCGTTCAGGCCGGCGAACGCCTCGACCGGGAAGTAGATCTCGCCGCGCACCTCCACCAGCTCCGGCACGTCGTCGCCGGCCAGCCGCTCCGGGATCTCGCGGATCGTGCGCACGTTGGGGGTCACGTCCTCCCCCGTGCGCCCGTCGCCGCGCGTCGCGCCGCGGACCAGCCGGCCCTTCTCGTAGGTCAGGTTGATGGCCAGGCCGTCGACCTTGAGCTCGCAGATGAACTCCACCGGGCCGCCGGCGTCGCGCCGGGTGCGCTCGGCCCAGGCCGCCAGCTCGTCGGCGCTGAACACGTTGTCGAGCGACATCATCCGCTCGGCGTGCTCGACCGGGCTGAAGTCGGTGGAGAACGTGCCGCCGACATTCTGCGTCGGGGAGTCGGGCGTGCGCAGGGCGGGGAACTGCTCCTCGATTGCCTCCAGCTCGCGCAGCAGCGTGTCGAACTCGGCGTCCGACACGGTGGGCGCGTCGAGCACGTAGTAGCGGTATTGGTGGCCGCGGATCTCGTCGCTCAGCTCGGCATGCCGCCCGGCGGCCTCCGGCGTCGGCTCCGGCCCGGCGGCCGCGACCTGCTCGGCGGTCGGCCCCGCCGGGGCGAGCTCATCGTCGCCGGCGACCGCCGACGCTTGCACGGACTGCTTCTCGGGCACCGCGACCTCCGTGTTTCGTCTTCGAGTGGCACGTTAGTCCCCGGGTCCGACAAAAAAGCCGCTCCGGGGCCGTGCGGAGTACGGTTCGGCGGATGGTGCGATGGTCAGTGGCGGTCCTGGTGGTGTTCGCCGCCGCGGTGGCATACGTGTGGTGGCGAGAGAGCCGGTCCCGCGCGCCGGCCCGGGGCGACATCTGGTGGGCCGACGTGCCGTTCGCCCGGGGCCGCGGCGCGAAGCTGCGCCCCTGCCTGGTGCTGCTTCCCCGCCCCGGCGGCGCGGTGGTGCTCAAGATCACGAGCCAGGACAAGAGTCACCGCCGCGACCACGTCCGCATTCCGACCCGCCGCTGGGACAGGCACGCCGACCACGACTCCTATGTGAACCTGGGCGAGCCGATCATGGTCCGGAGCGACGCGTTCCAGCGCCGGGCGGGCCGGGCCGCCTGGAGCGTCCGCCGCCAGGTGGGCCGCCGCCGCAACCTGGCCCGGTCCCGGCTCGAGCAGCTCGCCACCGGCCGCCGGACTGGCTGACCGGGCCTGCCGCCGCCGAAGCGTCCGGCCCGGCGGCAGGGCTGACCAGGTCGGGCCGTCACCGGGCCACGCAGGAGAAATGGCCGGCTGGAAGGCAGGGCTGACCGGGCCCGGCCGTCACCAGGTCAGGCAGAAGGGATGGCCGGCCGGGTCCGCGTACACCCGGAAGTCCTCGCCCTGTCCCTCCAGCCGCGTCGCCCCCGCGGCCAGCACCCGCTCCTCGGCCTCGTCGACGTCGGTGACCTCGATGTCGAAGTGGAACTGCTGCGGGCGGTCGCGGTCCGGCCAGCGCGGCGGCACGAGGTCGGGCGCCCGCTGGAACGCCACGCCCGGTGCGTCCGAGTCGGTGCGGATCGTCACCCAGTCGCCGGAGTCCTTGACGATGTGCATGCCGAGCACCCGGCAGTAGAACTCCGCGAGCGACCGCGGATCGGGGCAGTCGATGACGACCGCGTGCAGGCGTCCAATCATGACTGCATGATGCCCGGAGGAACGGCTCGTCACGCCCCGAACAAGACGACTACACCTCGAACAGGCGGCGGCCGGCGTCGCGGCATGCGGTCAGGACCGAGCGCACGTACGCCGGGGAGGCGCCCGCGAGCCCGCACGCGGGCGTGACGACGACCTGCTCCGGCAACTGGCGCGCGGGGAAGCTCAGCTTGCTCCACAATGCCCGTACGCGATCGGCGACCTCGGCCGACCCGCCGGCGCGCCCCGACGACGGCGGCGCCGTGGGCACCACCCCCGCGAACAGCCCGAGCCCGGCATCGATCGCCTCGCCCAGCGGGTCCAGCTCCCTGAGCAGGGACAGGTCGAGCGCGACGGCCGTGGCGCCCGCGTCGCGGATGACGCCCAGCGGCACGTCCGGCGCGCAGCTGTGCACGATCACCGGCACACCGGCGGCCTCGATCACCCTCCGCAGCGCGCTCGCCGCGTCGGGCCCGTCGACGGCCCGGTAGGCGCCCAGGCCGCTCTCGGTCGGCACCCGCCCGGCCAGCACCGTGGTCAGGGAGGGCTCGTCGAGCTGGAGCAGCACCTGCGCGCGGGGCAGCCGCCGGCGCACCTCGTCGACGTGCCGCCGCAGCCCCTCGGCCAGCGACCCGGTGAGGTCGCGCACGGCGCCGGGGTCGCGCAGCAGCCGGCCGCCGATGGGCAGCTCGAGGCTCGCCGCCAGGGTCCACGGCCCCGCGGCCTGGATCTTGACGGGCCCGGCGTAGCGGTCGGCCTGCTCGGTCAGCTGGTCGAGGTCGCGCTCCAGCAGGTCGGCGGTGCGCCGCAGGTCCTTGCCCGGGCGCGGCGCGACCTGCCAGCGGCCCGCATAGAGCTGGACGGGCAGTTCCACCAGGAGGCCGGCGGCGCGGCCGAGCAGATCCGCGCCGGGGCCCCGGGCGGGCAGCTCCGCAAGGTGCGGCAGGTCGGGCAGCTCGCCGAGGACGAGCCGCTGGGCCTCGGCGATGTCGGTGCCGGGCAGCGACCCGATCCCGCTCGCCGACCCCGGCGCCCAGGGAAAGCGCGCGGGCTCCAGCGCGGTCACGCGGGGACCGCGGCCACGGAGCCCGCCGTGATCGTCGCGGACCCCAGCACGATGTCGCCGGCCGGATCGGGGCGGTAGGCCACGATCGCCTGCCCCGCGGCCACCCCCCGGGCCGGGCTGCGCAGCGCGGCGGTCAGCCCGTCGGCCGCGGCGGTGACGACGGCCTGCACGACCTCGCCGTGCGCCCGGAGCTGGACGTCGCACTCGACCGGGGTCGGCTCGCCGTGCCAGATCGGCCGGGTCGCGGTGACGGTGTCGACGGCGAGGTCCTCGCGCGGGCCGACGGTCACCGTGTTGGTCTTCGGGGTGATGGACAGGACATAGCGCGGGCGCCCGTCGGGGGCGGGCACGCGCAGGTCGAGGCCCTTGCGCTGACCGATCGTGTAGGCATAGGCGCCCGTGTGCTGCCCCAGCACGGCACCGGAGCGGCCGTCCACGATGTCGCCGGGCGCCTCGCCCAGCCGGTCGGCGAGGAAGCCCTTGGTGTCGCCGTCGGCGATGAAGCAGATGTCGTTGGAGTCGGGCTTGTCGGCGACGGCGAGGCCCCGCTCGGCGGCCTCCGCGCGCACCTGGGCCTTGGTCAGCTCGCCGAGCGGGAAGACGGCCCGGTCGAGCTGCTCGCGGGTGAGCACCGCCAGCACGTAGGACTGGTCCTTCGCGAGGTCGACGCTGCGGCGCAGCAGGCCGTCGGCGCCGAGCCGGGCGTGGTGGCCGGTGACGACCGCGTCGAAGCCGAG
>CAKUMG010000371.1 GCA_934667465.1 uncultured Actinoplanes sp.
TCCGCACGGCGTTGAGCCCCTCGCGGTAGGTGCAGCCGTCGATCGTCACCGTGCGCGGCCGGTAGTCGTCGAGCCGCCGCAGCACCTCGCCGACGGCGTGGATCGCGTTGACCCCGCGCCAGGCGCGCGCGGTGTGCGCCCGGCGGCCGTGGGTGCGGATCTCCGCGGACATCGTGCCCTGGCAGCCCGCCTCGATCACGCCGTAGGTCGGCTCGAGCAGGACCGCGAAGTCCGCGCGCAACCACTCCGGGTGGGCCTCGGACACCAGTCGCAGCCCGTTCAACTGCGACTCGACCTCCTCCGCCTCGTAGAAGAGGTAGGTGACGTCGTAGCGCGGGTCGGGCAGCGTGGCCGCCAGGTGCAGGGCCAGGGCCACGCCGGACTTCATGTCCGCGGTGCCGCAGCCGTAGATGAGGTCGTCGACGACAGTCGACGGGAAGTTGTCGTTGATCGGCACGGTGTCGAGGTGCCCGGCGAGCACGACGCGCTGCTCGCGGCCGAGATCCGTCCGCGCCATCACGGTGTTGCCGTGCCGCGCGGTGGTCAGGTGCGGGGTCTGACGCAGCACGTCCTCGACGCAGTCGGCGATGACCTTCTCGTCGTGCGAGACGGACTCGATGTCGACCAGGGTGCGGGTCAGCACCACCGGGTCGACGAGCACGTCAGGGGTAAGCGGGTTCGCCATGAGCCGCACATTACCGCCCGAACATGAACCCGGACGCGGTCCTGGCACCGACCCCCGGGTAGGGTTGCGGTGTGACTACACCGATCTCCACCTCTGCCGCCTGGGGCATCGGCCTCGCCACCGTGACCTCCGACGGGACGGTGCTCGACACCTGGTTCCCGTCCGGCTTCCTCGGCCTCGGGGAGCTCCCCGCCGAGGTGCCCGCCCTGCCCGCCGGGCTGACCGGCCCGAAGGCGCTGGCCGGCCTGTCGACCGTCGAGGTGCGCACCGAGATCGCGTCGCTGGCCGACCCGATCAAGGACGCCTCCGACGCCTACCTGCGGCTGCACCTGCTCTCGCACCGCCTCGTCCAGCCGAACGCGCAGAACCTCGACGGAATCTTCGGCGCCCTCGCCAACGTCGCCTGGACGTCGGCCGGCCCCTGCCCCCCCGAGCGCGTCGACGAGCTGCGCCTGATCGAGCGCGCCGCGGGCCGCCACCTGGCCGTCTACGGCGTCGACAAGTTCCCGCGCATGACCGATTATGTCGTGCCGTCGGGCGTGCGCATCGCCGACGCCGACCGGGTCCGCCTCGGCGCGCACCTGGCGAGCGGCACCACCGTGATGCACGAGGGCTTCGCCAACTTCAACGCCGGCACGCTCGGCACGTCGATGGTCGAGGGCCGCATCGTGCAGGGCGTCGTCGTCGGTGACGGCTCGGACGTGGGGGCGGGCTCGTCGATCATGGGCACGCTCTCGGGCGGCGGCAAGGACAAGGTCCGCATCGGCGAGCGCAGCCTGCTCGGCGCGAACGCGGGCATCGGCATCTCGCTCGGCGACGACTGCGTGGTCGAGGCGGGCTGCTACATCACGGCCGGGTCGAAGATCACGCTGCCCGACGGCCGGGTGGTCAAGGCGCGCGAGCTCTCCGGCGTCGACGGGCTGCTGTTCTGGCGCAACTCGGTGACGGGTGCGCTCGAGGCCAAGCCGCGCAAGGGGCAGGGCATCACGCTCAACAGCGCACTGCACGCCAACGACTAAAGGCAGATGTCGTAGCGGGGTGGTGGGTGCAGATCGCTGCTCCCGCCGAGGGCCGCACGGCTCGGGCCAGGCGCCTGGCGGCGCCAGAACGGCCCGAGCCGCACGGCGACCTGCGTGATCCAAGACCTCATAACAACCCGTCACCACGAGCCGTGGTCGCGTAGAGGACCGATCGGCCGGTGCGGGTCCGGCTGATCAGGCCCGCTTCGTGGAGCACGGCCAGGTGGCCCGCGACGCCGCCCAGGCTCATCGACAGCCGGGCGGCGAGCTGGCTCGTGGTCGACGGCACGGTCAGCGCGCGCAGCACCGCCGCCCGCCCGGCCCCGATCAGCGGCCCCAGCGGATCCGGCCCGGCGACCGGCGGCGCGCCCAGGATGTCGGCCACGCCGCGGGCCCGGTAGGCGATCGAGTACGGCCGCTCCGGATCCACGCTCACCGCCAGGTTGCCGAACACTGTCGGCACGAGCAGCAGCCCCCGCCCGCCCGTCCCGTAGTGCCGGGTGTCGTGCATCCGGAGCGCGATGGTGTTCTCGGGCTGCCACGTCACCCGGGGATGCAGGTTCGCCAGGCCGGCCGCCCACCCGTACGCGGCGATGGCCCCGGCCCGCTGCACGATGTCGCGCTCCAGCACGGCCCGCAGCCGCGGCCACTCCGGCTCCACGAGCGCCGTCCACGCCGCGTGCATCCCGTCCGCGAGCCGGTCCACCACGTCGTCGCCGGCGAGCAGCCGCCGCGCGTACCCGGGTGGGGTCCGATGACCGTGCAGGTTGCGCTCGAGCTCCGCGCGGGCCCGGGCCAGGGGTGTCGCCCGTACGACGGCAAGCTCCTCGGCGAACTCGCGCCGCGGGCCCTGCGGCGGCGGGTGCAGGAAGTCGGCGTTCTCCTCGGCCCGGTGCAGGCTGAGCAGCGCGCCGACGGCCGGCTCCGCGCGGCGCAGCTCCGCGAAGCGTGGGCGCATGCGGCGTACCCACGGCAGTAGTGCTCCTGCCTCCGCACCCCCGGAGAGCAGCCACAACGCGCCCTCCACCTCGAAGAGCGGCGAGATCGCGAAGCGGCAGGCGGCAAGATCCGCGGGGGCGACCCGGATCAGCATGTTTCGCTCACCACCGAAACCTTAGCCGTGCCCCAGCCGGCCCGAGATCCTGCTCGCATGACTACGGTTACGCCGCGGGCCACGTTCGCCGACGTCCTGGCGGCGCCGGGCTTCCGCGCCCTGCTGAGCGGCTTTGCGCTGCTGCTCGTCGGCGAGACGGTCAAGATGCTCGCGTTGTCGGTCCTCGTCTATGCGAGCACGGGATCGCCCCTGCTGGCCGCCCTGGCGTACGTGTCGGGCTTCCTGCCCCACGCCATCGGCGGCACCTTCCTGCTGGCTCTCGCCGACCGGTGGCCGCCCCGTCGGCTGCTGGCCGGCTACGACGTGATCCGCCTGGCGGTGGCCCTGATCCTGGCGCTCGGCGTCCTCCCGCCGCTCGCCGCCACCATCCTCGTCTTCGCCACGGGCGGCTTCGCCCCGGTCGCCCAGGCCGCCCGCACAGCGCTCGCGGCCGACTTGCTCACCGGTGACGCCTACGTCCTGGGCCGGTCACTCTTCACCACGATCTCCGGCGCCATGCAGATCGTCGGCGCTGCGGCCGGTGGTCTGATGCTGACCGTGACCGGCCCCTACGGCGCCCTCTGGCTGGCCGCGGGAACCTGCGTCGCCTCCGCGCTGCTGTCCCGCTTCGCCCTCCCCGACCACCCGGCCCGCGCTGCATCCTCCACCGGCGCCGTCCGGGAGACGTGGCGCGTCAACGGTGCCCTGCTCCGCGACCGCCCGGTCCGGCTCCTGCTGCTCGCCCAGTGGCTCCCGGGTTCCCTGATGGTCGGCGCGGAAGGTGTCGTCATCCCCTACCTGGCCGAACTGGGCCGCCCCTCGGCCGCCGGGCTGCTGCTGGCCGCGGCCGCCGCGGGCATGCTGGTCGGCGACCTGCTCGTGGCCCGTCTGGTGCCGCCCGCGCTGCGCGAGCGGCTGACGCCCTGGCTGGCGCTGGTGCCGGGGGCGCCGCTGCTCTTCTATGCGCTGCACCCGGGCCCGTTGCCGGCGGCGCTGTTGCTGGCGCTGGCTGCGGCGGGGTTCGCCTATCAACTGGGGCTGGCCCGCCGCTTCCTCGACGCGGTGCCGGTGGAGCGGCGCGGGCAGGCGCTGGGGCTGGCTACCACGGGGACGATGGTGTCGCAGGGGCTGGCAGTGGCGGGGGCGGGAGCGCTGGCCGAGGTCTTCACGCCGGCCGTCGCGATGGCCGTTGCGGGGGTGGCGTCGCTGGGCGCGGCGCTCGCCCTGTGGCGCACCCTCCGCCCAGCGTGACGGCCTTCCACGTGCTCATCGTCATGCTGGTCCCGCTACTTTGCTGCTCATCCAGCACGGCGACCCGCTGGCGAGAGACGCCCAGATAGTCGGCGATCTCGGCTGCGGCCATGACCTCATACATCCTTGCCGACCCTCCGGGTGCAACGGTTGTCTTGTCGACAACAGGGGGGTTGTCTACTAGACAACAGTGTGGAACCGTTGAAGACCGCCGGAGTTCCCGTGCAGCCGATGGACCGTGCGCCTGTCCTGGTGCACCCGACCGCTCGGTTCGTGTGAGCTTCGCGGGCAGGCGCTCGCGCTCGCCGCGGCAATCTGCTCACTGAACGGCGGACGGTTATGCCTCCAGGCTGCTGCTCCGCTCGTACGGGTCCGCCGACGTCATCATCGATCCACGTTTCGGGTTCGGGCAGCCGGTCTTCGACGCCGGCAAGCTGAGGGTCAAGACCGTCGCGGACCTCTTCTATGGCGGCGGGGAATCAGTCGAGGACATAGCCGACGAATACGACCTGAGCACCAATGACGTCGAAGCGGTCCTCCGGGTCATGGTGCGGCGTGCCGCTTGAGTTCCTGGTGGCGGGGCTCCCGGCGGGAGGTTGTCGTACCGGCGTGGTCTCATTGGTGCCGTGACCTCGAACCCCGCTGCCGTGCACCGGCCCGCGTACCGGCTGGTGCGCCGGCCTGCGGTCGCCGTGGATGCGCTGCGGGAGGATGTGCTGCAGCGGCATGTGATCGGGCACACGGACGGGCCGTTGCTGGTGGTCGGAGGGCCCGGCACGGGCAAGACGACCGCGCTGGTGGAGGCGGTGGCGGCCCGGGTCGAGGGCGGGGCCGATCCCGAGCGGATCCTGATTCTGACGTTCGGGCGGCGCGGGGCGGCGGCGCTGCGGGACCGGGTCGAGGCGCGGATCGCCGGGATGGCTTTTCACGAGCCCCTGGTGCGGACCTTTCACGCCTATGCGTACGGGTTGTTGCGGCGCGCCGCCGCCGAGCGGGGCGAGCCGTCGCCGCGGCTGCTGACCGGGCCGGAGCAGGACCTGATCATCCGGGAGTTGCTCGCGGTGGTCGGGGAGGACGAGGAGGGCGGCGACGCGGTCGGGTGGCCCGAGTCGTTGCGGCCGGCGTTGCCCACGCGGGCGTTCGCGCAGCAGCTGCGGGACCTCATGCAGCGGGCCGCCGAGCGGGGGATCGGCGCGGCCGAGCTGGCGCGGCTCGGGGAGCGGCTGGGCCGCGAGGACTGGCCGGCGGCCGCCCGGTTCGTGCGTGAGTATGTCGCGGTGCTGGCGCTGCGGGACGCGACCACCCGGGGGTCGACCGCCTACGACCCGGCCGAGCTGGTGCGCGCCGCGTCCGGGCTGCTCGCCGACGATCCGGAGCTGCTCGCGGCCGAGCGGGACCGCATCGACTTCGTCTACGTGGACGAGCTGGCCGACACCGACCCGGCGCAGGTCGAGCTGCTGGCGTTGATCGCGGGCGGGGGCAAGCCGCTGGTGGCGTTCGCCGACCCCGACTCGTCGATCTACGGGTTCCGGGGCGCGGATCCCGACGTGGTGCAGTCGTTCCCGGGCCGGTTCCGGACGGCGTCGGGGGCGCTGGCGGAGACCGTGACGTTCCACACCAGTTATCGGGCGGTGGCCGCGCTGCTGGAGTCGACGAGCCGGGTGGCGCGGCGGATGCGCGGGCGGATGCGGCACCGCCCCCTGCATGTCCCGACCTCGCCCACTGGCTCGGCTGCTCCCGGGCAGCGCGAGGAGCCGCAGCCGGCGAGCGGAGCGGTGCCGGAGGCCGAGCCGGCGGCTCACGCGTTGGTGCGGACGTTCCGGTCGTCGACGAGCGAGACCGCCTATGTCGCGCATGCGCTGCGTGAGGCGCACCTGCTGCACGGGATCCCGTGGTCGCGGATGGCCGTGCTGGTGCGGTCGACCAGCCTGCAGCTGCCCTCGCTGCAGCGCGGGCTCGCGGCCGCCGGCGTGCCGACGGTGACCCATGCCGAGGACCTGCCGCTGCACTTGCAGCCGGCGGTAGCTCCCTTCCTTCTTCTCCTGCGGTGCGCGCTCGAGCCGGACCTGCTCGACGAGGAGGCCGCCGTCGCGCTGCTGCACTCGCCGCTGGGCGGGGCCGACCCGCTGGCCGAGCGGCGGTTGCGGCAGGGGCTGCGGGCGCTGGCGCTGGCCGCCGGGGATCGGCGGCCGTCGGGGGAGCTGCTTGTCGA
>CAKUMG010000372.1 GCA_934667465.1 uncultured Actinoplanes sp.
TCACCCGCCTGGACGTGCTGCCCAGCGGCCCGCTGCCGTCGAACCCCTACGAGCTGGTCGAGTCCGCCCGCATGGACGCGGTCCTCGCCGAGGCCCGCGAGCGCTACCAGGGCATCCTCGACGGGCTGCGACAGGAGGTGGTCGAGCAGCAGTTCGCGGGCATGCGCGAGGCACTGCAGCGCGGCGACCCGGCGGCCGAGGCGCGGCTGGCGGAGATGCTGGGCGACCTCAACGGCCTGCTGGGCAAGCACGCCCGGGGCGAGGAGACCGGCGACGCGTTCCGGCAGTTCATGGAGAAGCACGGCGACTTCTTCCCGGAGAAGCCCGCGAACGTCGAGGAGCTGATCGACTCGCTGGCCCGGCGGGCCGCCGCGGCGGAGCGGCTGATGCGCTCGCTCAGCTCGCAGCAGCGCGAGGAGCTGTCGCGGCTGATGGACCAGGCGTTCGGCGACGGGCCGCTGCGCGGGCAGATGGCCGAGCTGACCGACAACCTGCGCGCGCTGCGCCCCGGCCTCGGCTGGGGGCGCGGCGAGCAGATGCGCGGCCGCGAGGACCTCGGCTACGGCGACGCGACCGCGGCCCTGGAGGACATCGGCGAGCTCGACGACCTGCTCGAGCAGCTCGACCAGGACCGGCCCGGCGCCACGCTCGACGACCTCGACGTGGAGGCCGTGGAGCGCCAGCTCGGCCGGGGCGCCGCCGACGACGTGCGGCGGCTGCGCGAGCTCGAGCGGGAGCTGCGCCGGCAGGGCTGGGTCACCCGCGACGACGACGGGCTGACGCTGTCGCCCAAGGCGCTGCGCCGGCTCGGGCGCACCGCGCTGGCCCAGGTCTTCCGCGACCTGGGCGGCAAGCAGCGCGGCGAGCACGACCTGCGCGACGCCGGGGCGGCCGGTGACCTGATCGGGTCGTCGCGGCGCTGGCAGTACGGCGACGAGCAGCCCCTCGACGTCGTGCGCACGATCGGCAACGCGGTCCGCCGCGGCGCCGGCACGGGCAGGCTGCCGGTGCGGCTGCTGCCGGAGGACTTCGAGGTCGCCGAGACGGAGCGGCGCGCCTCCGCCGTGGTGGCGCTCTGCGTCGACCTGTCCTTCTCGATGTTCCAGGACGGGCGGTGGGGGCCGATGAAGCAGACCGCCCTGGCCCTGTCGCACCTGGTCGCGACGAAGTTCCCGCAGGACTCGCTGCAGATCATCGGCTTCAACCGGTACGCGATGCCGCTGAGCCAGGGCGAGCTGACAGCCATCGAGCCCGACCTGGCCAAGGGCACCAACCTGCAGCACGCGCTCAAGCTGGCGGGCCGCCACCTGCGCCGGCACCCGGGCGCGGAGCCGGTGGTCCTGGTCGTCACCGACGGGGAGCCGACGGCGCACCTCGAGGCCGACGGGGACGCGACGTTCAACTGGCCCACGCTGCCGGAGACGGTCGAGGCGACGGTGCTCGAGGTCGACCACCTCACCCGGTACGGCGCGACGCTCAACCTGTTCATGCTGGGCGACGACCCGGGGCTGCGCCGCTTCGTGGACGCGGTGGCCCGGCGCAGCGGGGGACGGGTGTTCAGCCCGGAGGCCGAGGAGCTCGGCGCCTACGTGGTGGACGACTACGTGCGCAGCCGCCGCGGCAAGCGCTGATGTGATCTTGAACGCGGCCGTGGGCGAGGTGACGGCGCTCACGGCCGCCCGCAAGAGCGATGGGGGAGCGACCCCGGCGGGTCAGGCGCGCGGGGCGTACATGATGACGGCGACGCCGGCGAGACAGAGCAGCGCGCCGAGCACGTCGTAGCGGTCGGGGCGGTACCCGTCGGCGACCATGCCCCAGAGCAGCGACCCGGCCACGAAGACCCCGCCGTAGGCGGCGAGGATGCGGCCGAACTGGGCGTCGGGCTGCAGCGTGGCGACGAAGCCGTAGAGCCCCAGCGCGATCACCCCCGCGCCGATCCAGGCCCACCCCCGGTGCTCGCGCACGCCCTGCCACACCAGCCACGCCCCGCCGATCTCCGCGACCGCGGCCAGCAGGAACAGCAGGATCGAGCGCAGCACGAGCATGCGCCCACGGTAGTCACCTATCCTCCTAGGACGATCAACAGGGTGTGCCGTCGGTAACAGGCGGGGAACAGCCCGGCACGGGGTGCGAGGAACCGTCGGCGGGGCTGGATATAGTGGCTCGTCGAGTGACCGGTCCGGCATTCGTGGCCGCGGGGGCGGCCCGGCCGGTCGGTGACGTCCCCGGGCGGGGGTCCGGGGGCCCGGCTTGGGGGAGAGGGGGCGCCGTGCCGCAGCAGGCTGCGCCGGTGCAGGCCGCCAACCGCATCTGGACCATCCCCAACGTGATCAGCTTCGTGCGCCTGCTGGGCGTGCCGCTGTTCCTCTATCTCCTGCTCGGCCCGGAGAACGACGTGGCCGCCGTGATCGTGCTCGCGATCGGCGGCACCACCGACTGGGTCGACGGCTACATCGCGCGGCGGATGAACTCGGTGAGCCGGCTCGGCGAGCTGCTCGACCCGTTCGCCGACCGGCTGTACATCCTGGCCACGCTGGTCGGCTTCACGATCCGCGAGGTCGTGCCCTGGTGGCTGACCGTGGCGCTGCTGGCGCGCGAGGCGGTGCTCGCGGTGGCGTTGCTGGTGCTGCGCCGGCACGGGCACGGGCCGCCGCCGGTGCACTACGTCGGCAAGAGCGGCACGTTCGTGCTGCTGGCGGCGTTCCCGATCCTGTTGCTGGCGCATGCCGTGCCCTCGATCGAGGTGTGGGCGCTGCCGGTCGGGTGGGGGCTGGCCTGGTGGGCGCTCGGCCTGTACTGGGCCGCCGCCGTGCTCTACCTGGCCCAGGCCCGGGTGCTGCTGCGGGGTGACCGCGGACCGGCCCGCGAGGCTGTCGCCGGATGACCGGCCCCGACAGCCGGACGACCGGGCACGACGCCCCGGCCGGTCGGCAGCAGCCGGGCGCCGGCCAAGCCCGGGATGCCGGGAACGCAGGTGAGCAGGGGAAACAGCCCCAGCAGCGCACCTTCACCCCCGACTTCCTGACCGCGCTGTTCCAGAACCCGCTGGACCCGGGCTACGCGGAGGCCGCCGCCCGGCGCGCCCGCGGTGAGGGCCCGGGACCCGCCCGCCGCAGGGTGCTCAGCGGCGTCACCGCGCTCACCCTCGCCGCGCTGGGGTTCCTGCTCGTGGTCGCCTATCAGGAGACCGTGGCGGCCGAGCCGGCCCGGGCGCAGGCCCGGCAGACGCTCATCGACCAGATCGAGAGCCGCCGCGCGGCGAACACGGCGCGGCAGGCCGAGGCGGAGCGGCTGCGCCTGGAGGTCGGGGAGTTGCGGGAGAAGCAGCTCGGCGGTGCGGCGGTGGCGCGGCTGCGGGAGATGGCGGCGGAGAGCGGGCTGGCTGCGGTACGTGGTTCCGGCGCCCGGATCACCGTCGGCGACGGCCCGGCCTCGGTCGACGAGGTCACCGGCCGGCGGGACAACGAGTCGCTGATCCGCGACACCGATCTGCAGCGGGCGACGAACGCGCTGTGGGCGGCCGGTGCGGAGGCGATCGCGATCAACGGGCAGCGGCTGACCGCGACGTCGACGATCCGGCAGGCGGGCGAGGCGATCCTTGTCGACTTCCGGCCGGTGACGACGCCGTACCAGGTGGTCGCGATCGGCCCGGACTCGCTGGCCGGGGACTTCGGTGAGGGCGTCGGCGGCACCTACTTCCGGGCGCTCAACAAGGAGTACGGCATCTCGTACGACGTCACGGCCGTCGGTCCCGTGACGTTGCAGGCGGCGGCGGAGCCCACGTTGCGCCAGGCCACCCCGGTCACGCCCGCCCCTTCCAGCTCGTCGGCCGCGCGCAGACCGGGGAGCGGCAGCACCGGGTCCACCACCATCGAACCCACTCCGTCGGAAGGCGGCAGATGATTCCCGTAGTCGCCCTGATAGCCGGTGTCGTGCTCGGCATCGTCTTCCACCCCACCGTTCCGCCGGCCCTGGAGCCGTACCTGCCGATCGCGGTGGTCGCGGCGCTGGACGCGGTGTTCGGCGGGGTCCGGGCGAAGCTGGACGGCATCTTCGACGACAAGCAGTTCGTCGTGTCGTTCATCGCCAACGTGGTGGTGGCGGCGCTGATCGTCTATCTGGGCGACCAGCTGGGCGTCGGCGGGCAGCTCTCCACCGGTGTGGTGGTGGTGCTCGGCGTGCGCATCTTCGGCAACGTGGCGGCCATCCGGCGTCACCTGTTCCGGGCGTGAGGTCATGACAGACGACGACCGCGACCGTACGCCGGAGGCACCGCGCCCGCCGGACCAGCCGCGCCCCGCCATCGACCCGGACGGCCCGACCGTCCCGATGGCGCGGCCCAAGCTGCCCCCACCGCCCGCCGAGCCGTCAGTCCCCGAGCCGGCCCCGGCCCCCGCGGACCCGTCCGGCCCCGAACCCGGGACCGTGGGGGCACCATCCGTGCCCTCCGGGCCCGCGCCCGCGGACCAGGGTCGCGCCGAGCCGGGCGAAGAAACGGTTCAGCTCAGCGCGAAGGATCTGACCCCGCAGCCGGCCCCGCCCGTCCCGGAGCCGGTCACCACGCCGGCCCCGCCCGTGGCCGAGCCGGTCACGCCGGATGGCCCGTCCCGGGTCACGGCCGGCGCCCCGGCCGGCGCTTCACCCGTACCAGTGACTCCCGCAGTGCCGACCCCCGGCCCGGAGCCCCGGCAGCACGACAGCGCCCCGCAGTCCCCGGGTGGCCGGAAAGACAGCGCGCCGGGCGAGGGGGAGACGGCCAAGCCGGTGGCCAGGCGGCTGTCGTCGGCGGGTGCGCTGATCGGTGTGCTGCTGGCGTTGTTCGGTTTCACGCTGGTCGTGCAGCTGCGCAGCAACGACGACAACTCCGAGCTCGCCTCGGCCCGTCAGGAGGACCTGGTCCGGATCCTGAGCGACCTGGAGGCGCGTGACCAGCGGTTGCAGCAGGACATCACGTCGCTGGACGACAGCCGCCGGCAGCTGACCTCCGGGGTGGCGGGCCGCGAGGCCGCCCTCGAGGAGGCGGACAAGCGGGCGGCGGAGCTGGGTCTGCTGTCGGGGACGCTGCCGGGGCGCGGGCCCGGGCTGGTGGTGACGCTGGCGGCGGAGGATCAGGAGATCAAGGCGTCGGCGATCCTGAACGCGGTGCAGGAGTTGCGCGGTGCGGGCGGCGAGGTGATGCAGCTCGTCGGTGACAACGGGGTTGCCGTGCGTATCGTGGCGTCGTCGTATTTCGTGGACGCGGCGGGCGGGTCGATCGTGGTGGACGGGCAGCAGCTCAGCGGCCCGTACGTGCTGACGGTGATCGGGGACGGGCCGACCATGCAGACGGCGCTGCAGATCCCCGGTGGGGTGGTGGCGTCGGTGAGCCAGGGCGGCGGTAACGTGACCATGGAGCAGCGCGCCACGGTCGACGTGACCGCGGTGCGTCAAGCTGCCAGCCTGCAATACGCGCGTCCGGTCGATTGAACGGGCGCGCTTGTCGACGGAGGAACGAGTGATTCCCGAGGATCTTCGGTACACGGCCGAGCACGAGTGGGTGTCGGGCGACGGCACCGGACCCGTGCGCGTGGGCATCACCCACTTCGCGCAGGACGCGCTCGGCGACATCGTCTACGTGGACCTGCCCGAGGAGGGCACCGAGGTCCAGGCGGGCGACCAGTTCGGCGAGATCGAGTCGACCAAGAGCGTCTCGGAGATCTACGCGCCGGTGTCGGGCACGGTGGTGGCGCGCAACGCGTCGCTGGCCGACGAGCCGGAGCTGATCAACGCCGAGCCCTATGCGGCCGGCTGGCTCGTGGAGATCGCCCCGGAGGACCCGGCGTCGGTCGGCGCGCTGCTCGACGCCGCGGCCTACCAGGCCCTCACCGAGGGCTGAGCGAAGGCGCCCGATCGACGGGTTCCTTCTCCCGCGCGTCCGGTTGCCCGCTATATCGGCGCTGACTAGGCTCGCGGGGCACCTGTAGAACCGTTATTACTTCGAAACCGATAGTCGTGCGTCCGGGCCTCCGGGCAGCGGCGGCGGGGGCGCTGCTCCGGATCCCGAGTTCCGGTGTCTCACCCTGCGTCGTCGGGCGGCGACCGAAATGATCCGTGAGGTGGTCCATGACGCGCCCAGACGACGAGTTCCCCCCACTCGACGTCACGTCCACGCTGAACCTCGGAGCGCTCGACGAGGTGCTCGAGGGGCCTGAGACCGATGTGGTCCCGAGCCGGATGTCCGGCTCGCTGCCGCCCGGCATGGCCCTGCTGGTGGT
>CAKUMG010000373.1 GCA_934667465.1 uncultured Actinoplanes sp.
CCACGAAGGCATCCCACTCGTCCGCGGTGAAGATCAGCGCGGGGCCGGTGGGGTTCTTCGAGTCGCGGACCGCGATCGCCTCGTCGACGAACGCCACCTCGACGCAGTTGTCGCAGTTGGGACCGCTACGGGTGCTCTTGAACCACTGCGCTCGGCTCAGATCGACCCGGAAACCCTTGGTTTCGACTTCCACAATGGCTCCTCTGCCAGCATTCCGATCTTGTTTCTGGACTCCTCCGGTGTGAGGGCCGTCGACCGGATGGCCTCGAAGATGGAGTTGTACTTGCGCAGCTCGTCGACCTTCTCCAGAAAAAGCCCGCCGGTTGCGTTCTCCACGAACACCACGTCGGGATCCTCGGCATCCGGGAAGTCGAGGATCGAGAACGTGCCGTCCATGCCGGCGTGCGGTCCCGCCGCGAACGGCAGGATCTGCAGCGTCACGTTCGGCAGCTCAGCCATCTCGGCCAGACGGAGCAATTGCTCGCGCATCACCTCGTCGCCGCCGACGGGTCGGCTCACCACCGCCTCATCGAGCACCACCCACAGTTCGATCGGATCGTCCTGAATCAATAACGCCTGGCGAGCCATCCGGACGCGTACCCGTTGCTCTATTTCTTGTTCGCTGTCACCCAGTCGGGCGGCACGAATCATCGCAATTGCATACTTGTCGGTCTGAAGAAGCCCGGGAACAACCTGCTGCTCATAGGCGCGGACGGATCTTGCCGCTGCCTCCAGGCCCACATAGGCGCCGGTCAAAACCATGCTGAACGGGTGCCACCACCCCTTTTGCCTGGCTTCTCGGGCAATTTGGACTAACTCATCGGACACCCGGCCATCCACGCCATAAATGTCCAACATGTCCTTGACGTCCCGCGGGGTCGCGCTGGTGTGCCCCGTCTCGATGCGGGACACTTTGGACGGCGAACAGCCCAGGCGGTCGGCCACCACGTCGATCGTGACGCCGGCCGCGTCCCGATATCTGCGCAGCTCGGCTCCGAGTCTGCGGCGGCGGATGGTGGGGCTGCGGCGGGGGTTCACGCTTACCTCCGAGGGCGCGGCGGAACCGGGGAGAAGGCCGCCGAACGGCGATCGGTTCCGCGGGGAGTGCGAACGGACGTGATCTTGTCGGACCGGGACTCTCGTCCGGGCCCGTCGCGACAGCTCCAGTCTCCACGTTGATCCTTTGATCCTTCAAGCGTCGCTTGTGATCATTCGGTCACGGACGGTTGAACTGCAACTTGCATCAATTGCAGGCGTGGTGCAATGTTTCGGTATGGCGAGCGTCACTGGAGCATTTATCCGACAGACGCTGCCGGGCCGGGCTCACCGCAAGCGGGCAAGTAGCCTCTGCATGCGGCCGGCTCCCACAATGTCCTAGCTGGACTTCGCGAAGTCCGGGGCCCTGGCGGGGGCGGGCAGCATCGTTTCGGCACCGTTGTGATGATTGGCATCTTCACGACGTTGCCGATCCCGGCGAGCCGGGCACACTGGTGCATCTGCGTTCACGATGTGGCAAATCGGTGTTTGCCCACGACTTGAGTTCCAGGACAGGAGATGACGTGCTTCCTCGGTCCGGCGATGTCATCCATGTGACGAAGGCGGCGAGCGTCCAGTTCTCGTCGCCGATGCTCTTCCGGGTCATCCGCGTCCACGACTGGCCGACGTACGAGGGTTGGATCTGGCTGGACGGCTACGAGCTCAACTCCTCCGGAGACGCCGTCGAACGCCGCTCGATCTTCGTGCAGGTGGGCGGTCTGAGGCAGGTGGGCAAGGCGCCTGACCCGCGGGCGCGCAACGGCCGCCAACCCGGCCTGACCTCGGGTTCCATCACCGCCCGGGCCATGCGCGCCAACCGCTGAGGACCGGCCGGTCAGTTCTGGTCGAGCTCCTGCTCCGGGCCGTTCGTGGACGGTCCGGTGCTCGGCGCGGGGGGTGTCGTGGCCGCCGCCGACGGCTCGTCGGCCAGGATCAGGTTGATGACTGTGTCGGCCGGGACCTGCGTGCCCTCGGCCGGGTCGCTGGCGATGACCGTGTCCGGCGGCGCCTCGGTGGTGGCGACGAACCGCAGGCGGTAACTCAGGCCCGTACGGCTCAGCGCGGCCCGCGCCTCGTTGAGCGACAGGCCCCGCAGGGCCGGGATTGCGACATCGCTCGGGGTGCTGGGCGGCGTGCTCGACGGCGTCGCCGAGGTGGCGGCGGGTGACGGCGGCTCGCGGGCCGGCCCGGTCGCTGCGGACGGCACAGCGGCGGGCACGGTCACCGCCGGTGCCGGGCTCTCCGGCTCGTTCGAGGAGTTCTGCACGATCAAATAGATGCCCCAGCCGAGCAGGCCCAGCAGCACCAGCGCCACGATCGTGACCAGCACCGGCGTCAACCAGCGCGCGCCCGTCCCGTCCGGCGGCTCCGGCACCCACTCCGTCCCCGCGCCACCGGGACCGGCTGTCCGGACGCCGGCACGGCCCGCCCAGATCGGCTCCTCCTCGGCCCAGGGATCGTTCCCCGCCGCCGGCCGGTAGACCGTCGTGGCCTCGGTCTCGCGGACCGCCCGGTAGACGGTTGTCTCCGCCGCGGAGTCCTGCGCCAGGAGCGCCGTGTCGTCGGCGGCCGCCATCGCGCGGGTCTCGTCACCCTTCCGGGGTCGCCCCTTCGAGGGATTCTCGTCCGCGTCCTCGCCCTCGTCGCGGAACGGGAAGAACTCGCCGGTGTCGTCCGACATCGCAGCATCCTCTCCCTGCTCCGGACTCCTCTTGAGTCAACTTAACCAATCCTGTCGCTCCAGCTCATCGATTCGCAGGCATCGTCGCGGGCCGCTACAGTGCCCCGCATGGCCGCGAAGGGCTGGATGACGCAGGTGGGAGCCGCGGCCGGGGTGGCCGCGGGGGCGGGTGCAGCCCAGCTGGGGCTCGGTTACGGCCTGGGTGTGGTGGCGTGGCCGGCAGCCGCGACACCGGACGACAGTGTGTGGCTGGGCAGCCTGGGCTGGGCGATGTGGATCGCGGCGAGCGCCACGGTCTTCGGCGCGGTGATCGCCGCGCGCCTGGGCCCGGCACCGCGCGGGATGTGGCGCTTCGCGCTGGCAGCGTCGGCGGCGGTCGGTGCACTGCTGACGGTCGCGCTGGTCGCCCTGCCGGCTCGTGACGCCGTACGGCCGGATCAGCTCGCCCCCGGCTCGATCGCCGCCGGATATGCGGTGGGCGGCGTGGTGCTCGGTCTCGCGATCGCCTGCTTCGCGGTGGTCTCCCGGCCGGTCGCTGCGAACCTGATCGCCACCGCCGCCTGGCTGTGGGCCCTCGCGATCGCCGCCGTGATCCTCGACGTGTTCTGGCACCGTCCCTCCGCGACCTACCTCGGGAGCTGGCAGTTCGCCGAGGGTGCCGGCGGGCCGGAGGCCGGGACCGTGGCCATCGGCACCATCTTCTGGCCGAGCGCGGTGCTGACCCTCGCCGCGGCCTTCCTCATCGGCCTGCTCGCCGCGACCCCGGCGGCCATGCGCGGCCACCTCGCCATCGGGGCGGCCTCCTCCGGCGCGGTCGGACCGCTCCTGGTCGCCGCCGCGTTCCTGGCGCTGGCGCCGCAGCTCCCGGGCGCCCTCGGCTCGCTGCAGTCGGCCTACCTGATCGCTCCGTACGCCGTCCTCGCCGGCCTGGCCGGATCGTCCACGGCCGTGGGCGTCGCCCGCCGGTCCGCCGCCCGCCGCGACACCCCGCCCGATCATTCCTCCACCGCGGGCGACGCCGAGCTGGCGGCGGTGGCCTCGCGCAAGCCACGCAGCATGCGGAAGGCGACCGCTACCCGGGGCTCGACGGTCGCTCCCCCGCCGAGCGACCCGCCCGTGGCGCTGATCAACCCCCCGTCCGCAGAGGTGCCCCGCCCCCGCGACAGCCCGGCGACCCCCGAGCCTTCCGCACCGCTCCCGAAACCTCCGGCAGCCCCTGCCACCGCGACCCCGGCAGTCCCGGCCACCGCGACCCCGGCGGCCCCGGAAGATCCGGCGGCCCCGGCAACCGGGACTCCGACTGCCCCGGAAGATCCGGCGGCCCCCGCAGCGATCGCGGCCCGCAAGGCGGTGCCCGCCAAGGCGACCCCGGCAGCCAAGGCCGTCTCGGCGAAGGTCCCGCAGGCAAAGGCGCCGGCCCCGCAGGTAAAGGCGCCGGCCCCGCAGACGAAGGCGCCGGTCCCGCAGAAGAAGGCGTCGGCCAAGCGCCCCTCACCCCGGAGCGCGACCGCGAAGGCCGCACCCGCAACGACCGAGCCCGCGACAACCGAGCCCGGAACGACCACGAAGGCCGCACCCCCGCCGACCGAGCCGGGCACCGCCGCGGACGACGCCTGACCCACGACGAAACGCGCGCCGTCCCGGATGGGTCGGCGCGCGTTTCGTACGGTCCCTGGCTCGAAGCCCGGGGAGATCCCGACGGCGATCAGGCCTGGCGGATGGCTTCGCCCTCGATCTCGATCTTGATCTTCTTGCCGATCATGACGCCGCCGGTCTCGAGCGCGACGTTCCAGCTCAGACCCCAGTCCTCGCGGTCGATCTCGGTGGTGGCGCTGAAGCCGAAGACCTGCTGGCCGTAGGGGCTCACGGTCGCGCCCTCGAACTCGACGAGCAGCTCGACCGGCTTGGTGACGTCCTTGATGGTCAGCTCGCCGTCGAGAACGAACTCGGCGCCCGCGTGCGACTTGACGCCGGTGCTGCGGAACGTCATGACGGGGTACTTCTCGGCCTCGAAGAAGTCGCCGGTGCGCAGGTGGTTGTCGCGGTCGACCTGGCCGGTCTCGACGCTGGCGGTCTTGATCTCGGCGACGACTGCGGACTGCAGCGGGTCCTCGGCGACGGTGATGGTCGCGCTCGCCTCGGCGAACTGCCCGCGGACCTTGCTGACCATGAGGTGTCGCGCCACGAAACCGACGCGCTTGTGGGCGGCGTCCAGCTCGTACGTGCCGGCGGCGGGGATCTGAAGGCCCTCGAACTCGCGGATCCCGGTAGCGGTGGTGTCGGTCATGACGATTCCTCTCACGATGTCAGCCAAGCGATTGTCTGACGCAGCAACAATATGCCAAGCAATATTCCCGGAGTCAAGGGAAAGCTGGTAGGATCTTCCGTGTGGCAGTTGACTTCGAAGACCCCCGCTTCACCGCCTTCGGGCTGTTCGCCGAGGCCTACACGGGCCTGACCCACCGGTTCGCCGCCCAGTTCGAGCAGCACCGGCTCTCGGCGGTCGAGTTCGAGGTGCTGCTGCGCCTCGCCCGCTCGCCGCAGAACCGCCTGCGGATGACCGACCTCGCCGGCCAGACGTCGCTGTCCACCAGCGGCGTGACCCGCGTCGTCGACCGCATGGACCGCGAGGGCCTGATCGGGCGCGAGGCGTGCCCGAGCGACCGCCGCAGCTCGTATGCGGTGATCACGCCCGCCGGCCGCACGCGGCTCGAGGAGGTGCTTCCGGGCCACCTCGAGCTGATGCAGCAGTGGTTCATCGGCCAGCTCGACCCGGCCCGGCTCGAGCAGCTCATGGAGTCGCTCCGCACGATCCGCGACGCCGTGAACCCGTGCGCGACCGCGGGCAGCTCGGAAGCCGGCGCGGACCTCACGCCCTCGGGACGCTGACCTCGGACCTCGTCGTCATGCCCGAGAGTGATCACTGCAATGGCAGGGCGTGAAGATCTCCCGATGATGCCCGACACGGTCGGGTGATCAACCGGCAGAACCACCGGCAGAACCACCGCCCAGCGGGGTCGAAACTCGCCTATACCCGCAAATCACCACCATGCGCGGACTAGGGTGATCTCCGCAGGTGACGCGGCGCGGCCGAGGCCGGGGCGGGACAACGGGGGAGTCATCGTCCTCGTCGCGTCCGGGCCCTGTCCCGCCGGTCACGACTTCTTCAGTGGCGACCGGCAGGATCGGGCCTCACCGCAGTGGTGACGGCCGGTGTTCGTGGGGGGCACCGACACCGGCCGTCGCACTCTCACTCGAGCGCGGCTTCCTCCCGCGGCAGCAGGGTGATCTCCCCGGCCCGGCAGAGATCGGCCAGCCGCGCCAGCACCTCGGCCCGGGCAGCGCGGTCGCCGGTGGCCCGCGCCAGCCCGATCAGCGCTTCCACCACGTCGCGAGGGTCATGACCACCCGTGTACGCCCGGACAGCCGCCGCATAATCTTCGGCCGCCCGCTTCTCCTCGCCACGGCTCAGCGCCAGCGCCCCGGCCACGATCGCCGCCGGCCCGTCCGCCGCCGGCCCGGACGCCGCCGCCC
>CAKUMG010000374.1 GCA_934667465.1 uncultured Actinoplanes sp.
GCGCAGGTCGGCGAGCAGTCCGCAGGCGCTCTGGTAGCGGTCGTCGGGGTCCTTGGCCAGCAGGCGCAGGATCACGGCGGCGAAGGTGGCGCCCAGCCCGGGGGCGAGCGCGCGGGGGTCCGGCACGGGCGCGGTGGCGTGCAGGTGCAGCAGCTCGCCGACGTCGTCCGCGGCGAACGGGGGCGCGCCGGTCACGCACTCGAACAGGACGGCGCCCAGCGCGTAGAGGTCGGAGCGGGCGTCGACCGGCCGGTTGAGCATGCCCGCCTGCTCGGGGGCGCAGTAGGTGAGGGTGCCCGCGATCGCGTCGTCCGGGCCGAGCGCCGCGCCCGAGGCGCCCGTGGCCATGCCGAAGTCCACGAGCCGGGCCGCGCCCTCCGCGGTGACCAGCACATTCTCCGGCTTGACGTCGCGGTGCACGAGGTCGTGCTCGTGGGTGGCGCGCAGGGCGGCCGCGAGGTCGGCACCGACCGCGACGGCGTGCCGCTCGTCGAGCGGGCCGCGCAGCAGCCGGCGGGACAGCGGCTCGCCGTCGACCAGGTCCATGATCACGTAGGGACGGCCGCCGGCCTCGCCCGCCTTGTGCACGCGGGGCAGGTTGGGGCTGACGACGGAGGCGAGCAGCGCCGCCTGGCGCCGGAACTCCCGGCGCCGCTCCGCCGGGAGATCGTCGCGGAGCAGCTGCTTCAGCGCGTACTCGGTACCGGCGCGGCGGACCCGGTAGACGACTGCCTGGGCACCGCGGCCGATCTCGCCCAGCAGTTCGAGCCCGGCGTCGACATCGCCGAGCTCCCACTGTGCCGCTGCCGGCTCGGCCGGTACGGAAGGCGAGGCACTCACGTTTGCCTCTATCGGCGTCGGGGCGGCGGGCTGAAGGATTGTCGCGGTGTCAGCCGCAGGCTTGCAGCACCGGAGCCGCCGCGGTCTCCGTCCTCGGGTGCAGGGCACGCCACAGCTCCACGGGGGCCCTCTTCCCTGCCACGGAGATCGGAGGCATCTCCTGGTAGGCCACCGCCTCGGCGCTGGCGCGCTGCGTCTCCGCACAGACCACGACGGTGTCATGGGGAGCATAAGCCTGCAGCCGGGCCGCCGTGGCCACAACGCTGCCGCTGACCATGCCGTAGCCGCCGTCGCGCGCGGCGTCCAGGTCGACGATGGCGTCCCCGGTGGCGATGCCGACCCGGGTGCGGATCGGCCAGCGGCCGGCCAGGAGACGCCCCCGCAGCGCCTCCTGCACCAGCAGCCCGCCCTCGGCCGCGTCCGCCGCGGCGCGCTCCGCCGCCCCCGGTGTCCCGGCATCCGGGCAGGTGGCGCCGAACACAGCCATCACGGCGTCTCCGATGAACTTCTCCACCACACCGCCCGCGGCGCGCACCGCGGCCGAAACGGTGCCGAAGTAGTCCACCTGCAGGTCGTGCACGTCGGCACAGTCGAGCTGTTCCACCAGGCTGGTGAAGCCGACGATGTCGATGAAGAGCACGGTGACGGTCTGGCGCCGGCACCGCGGCACTGCGGTCGTTGCGTTCATGGTCGGGGCTCCTCTCCCGTTCAGGGCGAGGAGAACGGTGCCAGCGTCACCGATACGGCGGATCGGCAGAATGACGTATCTGCGACAGTGCGTACGCCGTCGGATAGGAGTGACGCAGAACAGTCCGAACCGACGACAACGCAGTCCGGTCGTGCCCACTAGGCTGCCTCGCATGGCCAGCGAGGGGGACGACGCGCCACTTGTCGGACGTACCGACATCGTGGCGTCGATCCAGGAGAACCTGCGCGCCACCGGCTCAGGGTCCACCGCCGCCGTGTTCCTGACCGGCGAGAGCGGGGTCGGCAAGAGCCGCCTGCTCCGGCAGGTGGCCGACGACCAGCGCGCCGACGGCGTCGCGGTGCTCTGGGGCACGTGTCTCGACATCGGCGACGCCTCGCCGCTGCACCCGGTGCTCCAGGCCCTGCGGCACGCGGGCGCGGCGCCCGGGCCGGTGTCCGGCGGCCCGGACGGCGCCGGGGCGCTGCTCGAGCGGGTCTCCTCCCAGCTGGGCCTGCTCGCGCACGGCGGGCGCCTGCTGCTGGTCCTCGACGACCTGCAGTGGGCCGACCGGAGCACCCGCCAGCTGCTGCTCTACCTGCTCGCCGGGCTCGGCGAGATCAACCTGTCGGTGCTGGCCGCCGTCCGCGCCGAGTCGCTGCACGGCTCGCATCCGCTGCGGCGGGTCCTGGCCGAGCTGCGGCGGCTGCGCTCGGTGCACGTCGCCGACCTGCCCCCGCTCGACCGGGAGGCCACCGGCGAGCTGGTTCGGGCGATCGCCGGGCCGGTCACCGCCGACGAGGACGCCGCCCGCATCTTCAAGCGCAGCGGCGGCAACCCGTTCGTCGCCGAGGAGCTGGCCCGCGACCTGCGCGACGGCCGCGTCGAGCTCTCCGACACGCTGCGCGAGATCTTCCTGTCCCGGGTCGAGGAGCTCCCGTCGAACGCGCACGAGGTCGTGCACACCGTCGCCGCCGGCGTGGAACCGGTCGACCACGCGCTGCTGGCCCGCGCGCTGCCGCTGCCCGAGCCCGAGCTGCTCGAGGCCGTCCGCGCCGCCGTCGCGCACCGCTTCGTCACCAGCGCCACCGACGGCTACCGGCTGCGCCACCGCGTCGTCGCCGAGGTCCTGGAGCACGAGGTCCTGCCGGCCGAGCACGCCCTGCGGCACCGCCGCTACGCCGAGGCCCTGGCCGCGCTCGGCGCCGACGACCACGCCCGCCTCGCCCACCACTGGCAGGAGGCCGGCGAGCCGTCGCGCGCGCTGCCGTCCGTGGTGGCCGCCGCCCGCGACGCCGAGCAGCTCTACGGCTACGCCGAGGCCTACCGCCACTGGGCGCTGGCGCTGACCCTGGCCGGCGAGCGCGACCCGCAGCGCACCGAGCTGCTCGGGCACACCGCCGAGGCCGCGCACCGCTGCGGCGAGCACCAGCGGGCACTGTCGGTGCTCGAGCAGCTCGCCGCGCGTACGGACGGGCCTGGCCCTTGCGAGATCCACCTGCGCCGGGCCCGCTATCTCGCCGCCGCCGGGCGCCACGCCACGGCGGAGAGCGAATACCAGCTCGCCCTGGCCGCCGAGGAGTGCACCCCGCGGGAGAAGGCGAGCGCCGCGGCCAACCTCGCGGAGCTGCTCGTGCACCTCGGCCGCTACGCCGACGCCGCCGACCGCGCCCGGGAGGCCCTCGAGCTGGCCGACGGCAGCGGGGAGTCGACGGCCGACCTGGTCCGCGCCAGCGCCGCGCTGGGCTTCAGCCTGGCGTTCCGCGAGGACAGCGACGCCGGCCTGGCAGTCATCCGCCAGGCCGTGCAGATCGCCGAGCGCTCCGGGCATCCCGAGGACATCGGCGTCGCCTACCAGCATCTCGCGGAGCTGCTCGCCAACCCGCTCAACAGCGTCGAGGAGGGCGTGCTGGTCGCCCGGCGCGGCGCGGAGCGGCTGGCCGCGCTCGGCCAGGGGCGCGTCTATCAGACCCGGCTGCTGGCCATCGCCGCCAACGGGCTCTTCCGCGTCGGCCAGTGGGCGGAGGCGGAGCAGGTCCTGCGGGACGCGATGCGGCACCGCCCCTCCGGCGCCGACGCGGTGGAGATCCTGCTCGCCCGGTGCCGGCTCTGGGTCGGCTTCGGCGACATCGACGCGGCCAACCGCGACCTCGACGCCGTGGCCACCATCCTGGCCGGCGGCGGCGCCCGGCACGTGCTGCCGATGCTCACCCTGCGCGCCGGGCTCGCGATGTGGCAGGGCCGCCACGACCAGGCCCGCGCCGCGGTGCAGCGCGGGCTGACCGAGACCCGCTCCGACGACCTGGTGCTGCTGGGCGTGCTCGCCTGGCACGGGCTGCGCGCCGAGGCGGAGGCCCAGGCGGGCGGGGAGATCCCGGTCGACCAGCTCGCGGTCAAGCGCCTGCAGGCGGTGGTGGAGCGGATGGCCAAGGGTGCGGGCAACGCCGCCGGCCCGGTCCGCGCGGTCATCGACGGCTATCTCGACCTGTGCGCGGCCGAGACGAGCCGGATCGAGCAGCGCAACGACCCGGACCTGTGGGCGCGGGCGGCCGCCACCTGGGACCGGCGCAACCAGCCGTACCCGGCGGCGTACTCCCGGCTGCGCCAGGCGGAGGCGTCCTTCGCGCGCCGGCGCAGGAAGGCCGCCGCCACGGCGGCGATCCGCGAGGCCTATGCGACGGCCCGGGCGATGGGCGCCAACCCGTTCGCGGCCGAGATCGTGCAGATCGCGGCCCGGGCGCGGGTGACGCTGACCACGCCGTCGCCGGCCACGGCCGAGCCGGGTGTCGCCGACGAGCTGGCGGCGCTGACCGACCGGGAGCGCGAGGTGCTCGAGGCGGTCGCCGAGGGGCTCACCAACCGCGAGATCGGGCAGCGGCTGTTCATCAGTGAACGCACGGTCGGCGTCCATGTGGGGCACATCTTCGACAAGCTGCAGGTGCGCACGCGCGTACAGGCGAGCAGGGTGTGGCTCGGTGCGGCGTAGGCCGTGACCTTCCCGTGACCTGCGCACCCCGAATACGTAGTTCTACCGATCCCCCGAACGGCCCATGCTGGCAGGCTGAATCTCGTTCGGGGGAGCACCGCCCGGCGGCCGGCATCGCCGGGCGGTGCTAGGGGTTTCCCGCGGACCGGGCCGCCGACCGGCGGATCGACGGGGACCACCGCGGGAGGGGCCATGCTCACCGAGACGTCCGTCTGGGGTCCCGTCCAGCGGGACATGACCGACATCCTGGCCGCCCACCCGGACGACGTGCCCGCCGTGGTCGACCAGCTCACCGAGCTGCAGGCCGTGCTGCACCAGGTGCCGCCGCTGCTGCGGAGCAACCCGCTCGCCGACTTCAACCAGCTCTACCTGACGATCACGTCGTGCGTGCTGGAGCGCCTCTACGCGGGCAGCTTCGCCGACCCGTCGTTCGTCAGCCGGCTCGACGTCGAGTTCGCGGCGCGCTACTTCGACGCGCTGCGCCAGTGGTCCGACATGAGCGCGGGCTGCCCGCGGGCCTGGATGCTGCTCTTCCACCGCATCCCCGGCCCCGACGCCCGGCCGCTGCCCTCGGCCGCCGCAGGCGTCAACGCGCACATCAACTACGACCTGCCGTTCGCGCTGGTCACGACGTTCGACCACCAGGGCACCGAACCGGTCGACGACAGCGATCAGCACCGCGACTACCTGCAGATCAACGACATCTTCGCCGAGCGGATCCCGGGCCTGCGGCGCGGCTTCCTGGAGAAGTGGCAGCTGCTCATCGACATGATGAACGGCGACCTGGACGACTGGTGGCAGGGCGAGCTGACGGATTACACGCGCGATGTCGCCTGGCGCAACGCGCAGCGGCTGTGGGCGATCCGGCACGACCTGCGCGCGGTCGAGCGGGAGCAGACGCGGCTGGACCGGACGGCGGAGTCGCTGGGGAAGCTGCTGCTGTCGCCGATGGGGGCGATCCTGCAATAGGACTTGTTCGAGGGGGCGGGGAGGGGCTCGCGGCTGCTTGACGGCGGCCGCGGGCCCCGAACCCATGAGAAAGGCGATGTCGTAGCTGGGTGGGGGGTGCGGACCGTCGCTCACGCCGAGGGCCCGGCGCGGCTTCGCCGGCCGCTGGCGCGTCCGGAACGCGAAGCCCCGCCGGGCGACGTGCGTGAGTGGTTTCGTCCGGCGCGCGGCATGGCGGGAAAGTGTCGTAGGGCCGGTGTTTGATAGGGCTGTGAACCGACCGCTGATGCTGCTGGACCTGGACGGCGTGCTGAACCCGTTCGGCGCTTCCACCTGCCCCGACGGCTATGTCGAGCACGAGTTCCATCCGGGCGAGGGCCCCGACCGCTACTGTCCCGCCCACGGCGCCTGGATCGCCGAGCTCGCCGCCGTGGGCGACGTCCGCTGGGCCAGCTCGTGGGGCGACGACGCCAACACGCTCCTCGCTCCGCTGCTGGGCATCGAACCCCTGCCGGTCGTCCGGTTCCCGCCGCTGGCCCTCAGGCCCGAGGACAAGATCCCCGCCATCGTCGAGGCCGCGGGCGACCGCCCCACCGCCTGGATCGACGACAACCACACGGACCCGGGGCGCCGCTGGGCCGCCGCCCGCGCGGCTCCGACCCTCCTGGTCCCGGTCGACTCGGCCATCGGCTGGACCCGCCCCGACATCGACCGGATCCTCGCCTGGGCCGCCGCAATCCTGGTCGAAACGATCTTCGCAACGAAGACCGCCGCGTCCGGCAACTCCGCC
>CAKUMG010000375.1 GCA_934667465.1 uncultured Actinoplanes sp.
GTGGAAGGCCAGCGAGGCCAGGATGGCCGCCTTGGCCGCGGCGTCGAAGCCCTCGACGTCGGCGGTCGGGTCGGCCTCGGCGTAGCCCAGCTCGGTGGCCTCGTCGAGCGCCTCGCCGAACCCGGCGCCGGAGGAGTCCATGGACGACAGGATGAAGTTGGTCGTGCCGTTCACGATGCCGGTGACCCGGGTGACCCTGTCCCCGTGCAGCGACTCGCGCAGCGGGCGCAGCAGCGGGATCGCGCCGGCCACGGACGCCTCGTAGTAGAGGTCGGCACCGCCCTCGGCGGCGGCGTCGTGCAGCGCGGCGCCGTCCTCGGCGAGCAGCGCCTTGTTCGCCGTGACCACACTCTTGCCGGCCCGCAGCGCCTCGGTCAGCCAGGTGCGGGACGGCTCGATGCCGCCCACCACCTCGATGACCACGTCCACGTCGTCCCGCTTGACCAGGCCGAGCGCGTCCGTGGTGAACAGCGACGGGTCGACCGGGAGCTCGCCGCGCTCGCGGCCCGGCCGGCGAACGGCGATGCCGACCAGCTCCAGCGGCGCCCCGATCCGGGCCGTCAGATCTTCGGCCTGGTCGTGCAGGAGGCGGACCACCTCGCTGCCGACCGTGCCACAACCGAGCAGAGCGAGGCGGACCGCAGGCTTACCAGAGCTCATCCCACATCCAATGCGAGCAGATCGTCTTCGGTCTCCCGGCGCACGATCACGCGAGAGGATCCGTCGCGCACAGCGATCACGGGCGGCCGCGGCACATGGTTGTAGTTGCTGGCCATGCTCCGGCAGTAGGCACCAGTGCCGGGGACCGCGACAAGATCTCCGGGCTGCACGTCGGCGGGCAGGAATTCATCCTTCACGATGATGTCCCCGGACTCGCAATGCTTTCCCACGACACGGGCGAGGATAGGGGGTTCGTGTGACGAGCGTCCTGCCACCGTCGCCGAGTACGACGCGTCGTAGAGCGCCGTGCGGATGTTGTCGCTCATCCCGCCGTCGACGCTGACGTAGGTGCGGAGACCGTCGACGTCCTTGACGGTCCCGACCTCGTACAACGTGAAGACCGACGGTCCCACGATGGCCCGGCCCGGCTCGATCGAGAGCTTGGGCACGCGCAGCGCGGCCATCTCGCACTCGCCCTCGATGATCTTGTTGATCCGCTTCGCCAGGTCGGCCGCCGATGAGGGGTCGTCCTGCGTCGTGTACGCGATGCCGAAGCCGCCGCCCAGGTCCAGCTCGGGCAGCTCGACCCCGCGCGCGTCACGGATCTGCGCCTGCAGCTCCACCACCCGCCGCGCGGCCACCTCGAACCCGGACGTGTCGAAGATCTGCGAGCCGATGTGCGAGTGCAGCCCCCGCAGGTCGAGCACGCCGTCGTCGAGCACCCGGGTCGCGGCCTCGAACGCGGCGCCCCCGGCCAGCGAGAACCCGAACTTCTGGTCCTCGTGCGCGGTCGCGATGAACTCGTGGGTGTGCGCCTCGACGCCGACGGTGACCCGGATCAGCACGGCCGGGCGGGTGCCCGCCTCGCGCGCCAGCACGGTCAGCCGGTCGATCTCGTGGAACGAGTCCAGGACGATCCGGCCCACGCCGGCCTCCAGCGCGCGGCGCAGCTCGGACACGGACTTGTTGTTGCCGTGGAAGCCGATGCGCTCCGGCGGGAAGCCCGCCGCCAGCGCCACGGCCAGCTCACCACCCGTACAGACGTCGAGGAAGAGCCCCTCCTCGGCCACGACCTTGACGACGGCCTTGCAGAGGAACGACTTGCCCGCGTAGTAGACGTCGGCACCCGCGAAGGCGGACGAGAAGTCCCGGCAGCGGGTGCGCAGGTCGTCCTCGTCGAGGAAGTACGCCGGCGTGCCGTACTCCTCGGCCAGGTCGAGCACGCTGACGCCGCCGACCTCCAGCGACCCGGTGTTGTCGCGGCGCACCGTGCGCGGCCAGAGCTCCGGCACGAGCGCGTTGACGTCCTTCGGCTCACGCAGCCAGGCCGGTCCCTTGGTGCCGAGTTCGCCGTGCAGCGCCCCGGCCTCGTGTGCGCGCATGTCCTACATCCTCTCGGGCGCGGAGACGCCCAGCAGTGCCAAACCGTTGGCAATCACCGTTCGGGTGGCGTCGTTCAGCCACAGGCGTGCCTTCTGGAGGTCGGTGATCGGCTCGTCGCCCATCGGCAGGACGCGGCACTTGTCGTAGAAGCGGTGGTAGTCGCCGGCCAGGTCCTCGAGATAGCGGGCGACGCGGTGCGGCTCGCGCAGCTCGGCCGCGCTCGCCACGACGGCCGGGTATTCGCCGAGCGCCTTGAGGAGGTCGTTCTCCTTCTCGTGCGCCAGCAGCTCCGGCTTGAAATCGGCGGCGTCGCCCCGGGTCAGCCCCACCTCGGCGGCGTTGCGCGACACGCTGGCCGTGCGGGCGCCGACATACTGCACGTAGTAGACCGGGTTGTCGTTCTTCGCCTTGGTCCACCGCTCGATGTCGATGTCGATCGGCGAGTCGGACGAGTAGCGCGCCAGGGCGTAGCGGGTGGCGTCGACGCCGAGCGCGTCGACGAAGTCCTCCAGGGTCACCACCGTGCCGGCGCGCTTGCTCATCCGCACGGGCTCACCGTCGCGTACCAGATTGACCAGCTGGCCGATCAGGATCTCGAGGTTGACCTTCGGGTCGTCGCCGAAACACGCGGACATGGCCTTCATCCGGCCGATGTAACCGTGGTGGTCGGCGCCCAGCATGATCACGACCTTGTCGAAACCACGCTTGCGCTTGTCCAGGTAGTAGGCGCAGTCCGCGGCGAAGTAGGTCCAGTCGCCGTCCGACTTGCGCAGGACCCGGTCCTTGTCGTCGCCGAACTCGCTGGTGCGCAGCCAGGTCGCGCCGTCGCGCTCCTCGATGTGACCCTGCTCGCGCAGCCGGTCCAGGGCCTCCTGGAGCTCGCCGCGGTCGTGCAGGTCCTTCTCGTTGAAGTACGTGTCGAAGCGCACGCCGAAGTCGGCCAGCGACTGCTTGATCTCGGCGAACATCAGCTCGACGCCCACCTGCCGGAAGGTCTCCAGCGCCCGTTCTTCCTCCATCTGAAGGACGGCGGGCTGCTTGGCCGTCACCGCGGACGCGATCTCGGCGATGTAGGCGCCGCCGTAGCCGTCCTCGGGGGCGGGCTCGCCCTTGGCCGCCGCGTGGAGCGACTTGGCGAACCGGTCGATCTGGGATCCGGCGTCGTTGAAGTAGTACTCGGTGCCGACCTCGGCGCCCGAGGCGCGGAGCAGGCGGGAGAGCGCGTCGCCGACGGCCGCCCACCGGACACCACCGATGTGCACGGGGCCCGTGGGGTTGGCGGAGACGAACTCGAGGTTGATGCGCTCGCCGGCGAGGTGCTTCGTGTGCCCGTACGCCTCTCCGGCCAGCACGATGTCGCGCGCGAGCACCCCGGCGGCGGCGGCGTCGAGCCGGATGTTGAGGAAGCCGGGCCCGGCGATCTCCACCGACTTGATCCCCGGCTGCCCGCCCAGCTCCTCGGCGAGCGCGGCGGCGAACTCGCGCGGCGGCACGCCGGCCTTCTTGGCCAGCTGCAGCGCCATCGTCGAGGCGTAGTCGCCGTGCTCGGGGTTGCGGGGGCGCTCCACCGTCGTCGTCGCCGGCAGGAGCGAGACGTCGAGGCCGCGAGTGACGAAAACAGCACGCGCGGCTGTGAGAACGGTGGCAGCGAGGTCAGCGGGAGTCACCGAGCCATGCTATCCGGGTAGACTTTGGCGCCCGGCGGCGTATCCAGGCTCGCGCGCGAGCTCGGCGCGACCATCCCCATGAATTGACGAGGCACGATGAGTATGAGCACCCCGGGGCCCGAGCGGGTTCCCTCCACCGTCAAGGTCGGCAAGACCTCCGGTCAGGGCAAGCCGCCCGCCGGCAAGGGCGCTCCCAAGCCCGGCGGTTCCCGGCCCGGCGGCAAGGGCCAGCCCGGCAAGGGCGGCAAGGGCCGCAAGGTCACCCCGGTCAAGGTCAGCGGCGGGCGCAACTGGGGCCCGATCGCGGTGGCCGGCGTCGTCGTGCTGCTCGCCGTCGGCATCATCGGCTACGGCGTGTTCGCCTCGATGAAGGGCAGCGCCACCTGGGAGGAGCGCGCCGGCGCCATCGAGGGCATCACGAACTACCGCGCCCAGAAGAACCCGGCGATCGACTCGCAGAACCACAAGGACGGCGCGCTGACCTACGTCACCAACCCGCCCGTCGGCGGCGACCACAACGCCGTGTGGCAGAACTGCATGGGCGACGTCTACAGCGAGCCCATCGCCAACGAGCACGCGGTGCACAGCCTCGAGCACGGCGCGGTCTGGGTGACGTACAAGCAGGGTCTCGCGGCCGACCAGGTCGCCAAGCTGGCCGAGAAGGTCCAGGGCCAGGACTACATGTTCATGAGCCCGATCGCCGGCCTCGACTCGAACATCTCGCTGCAGGTCTGGGGCTACCAGCTCAAGCTCGAGAACGCCGACGACGCCCGCTTCGACGAGTTCGTCCGGGCGCTGCGCAACAACGCCACGCTCGAGCCGCAGGCGGCCTGCTCCGGCGGCAACACCAGCACCGGCCCGATCACGGCCACCGCGGGCGGCACCCCGATGGGCAACTGATGACGGTCTCCACCGACCCGGCCGCGGCGCCCTCGGACGCCGCGCCGGTCAACGGCGCCACCCCGCACGGCCCGCTGCGGTTCGGGGTGGGCTGGCTCGCCGGTGTCCTGATCTTCGGCCTGGTGGTCGGCATCGCCGGCGCGCTGCTCATCCCGCGGCTGGTCCTGACCCCGGGCGACACGTCCCCCGAGGCGGGCTTCCTGCGCGACATGAGCACCCACCACGCCCAGGCGGTGGAGATGTCGATGATCGCCCACGCGGCCTCGACCAACGCGTCGATCGTCACCCTGTCCAACGACATCGCGCTCACCCAGCAGGGCCAGAAGGGCATGATGCAGACCTGGCTGCGCTCCTGGCACCTCGACCCCACCGGCACCGAGAAGCCGATGGCGTGGATGCCCGACGCGCAGGGCTCGGTGCAGAACGGCCTGATGCCGGGCATGGCCACGCCGGAGCAGATGGAGACGCTGCGCGAGGCCGCCAGCCCCGACCTGGACGTGCAGTTCCTGACCCTGATGCGCGCGCATCACCTGGGCGGCATCCACATGGCCCAGGGCATCGTCGAGCAGTCCGACAACGACGACGTGGTCTGGCTGGCCGGCACGATGATCCGCGGGCAGCAGAGCGAGCTCAACCTGATCGACCAGTTGCTGGCCAAGCTCCAACCCTGAGCTCCGGCTCTCCTGACGCCCGCCCTCCCCGCCGCCGGGGAGGGCGGGCGTTTCCAGTTGTCACCCGCCGGGGCGCACGGTGCGGTCTGACACAGAACTGTCATGTGTGATTTCCGGGCCGATCGGAAAGTACGTGGGTCGACGGACGCAACACAGCTTCACGGCTCACGGAGGAACACCATGACGGTCACCGGCATCATCACCGCGCTCATCGTCGGCCTCATCGTCGGCGCGCTCGGCCGCCTCGTCGTACCCGGCAAGCAGAACATCCCGCTCTGGCTCACGCTGGTCATCGGCGTCGTCGCGGCCCTGCTGGGCACGGTCCTGGCCCGCGCGATCGGCGTCGGCACCTCGGGCTTCAGCTTCGGCGAGCTCCTCATCCAGGTCGTCCTCGCCGCCGCCGGCGTCGCTCTGGTCGCGGGCACCTACGGCCGCCGTGGCCGTCGCGCCCTCCGCTGACGCTCGCTCCACCGCACGCTTCACCGTTCCCGCCTCCGCACCTGCTGCGGCGACTTCATCAACGACGAAGGAGACGATCATGGGATTCGACGACAAGATCGAGAACAAGTCCGAGGAGTTCGGCGGCAAGGCCAAGGAAGGCTTCGGCCGGGCCACCGACAACGAGCAGCTCGAGGCCGAGGGCCGGGCCGACCAGTCCACCTCGAAGCTCAAGCAGGCCGGCGAGAAGATCAAGGACGCGTTCAAGTCCTGATCGCCGCAACCCTTCGGGGGCCGCGCACCGGTGCGGAGCGCGGCCCCCGCAGCGTTTCCCGCGCCTTCCCCACCAGCTTCCGCCTCCCGGCCGACTTCCGTCCCGCCGCTGGCTTCCGCCTTCCCCGCCGGCTTCCGCGGCCCCCTGCCATGGGCGGACACGCTGGGCGGTATCCGGTTGGCAGGGCTTCGGGGCGTGCTGCTACAGTTCTCCTCACTGAGCCCCCGTAGCTCAGGGGATAGAGCGT
>CAKUMG010000376.1 GCA_934667465.1 uncultured Actinoplanes sp.
TGCGGACCTCGTCGAAGCGGTCCAGGTCGCCGAGCAGGTCGACGGCGGTGTTGACGTGCCGGGCCGGGGCGGCGCGCTCGGCCTTGGCGCTGATGTTCTTGGGGCTCTCGCGTGTCACGGTCGGTCCTCCCCGTGCATTGATGATCTACGTTGCAACTGCTGAGGGTAGCGGTGACGATCATCTTCTGTGACCCTTTACGGCGTGATCATCGTGGATCTTTGCCGGGTGGGTCACCGTGGACGGTGGGCGTCACGGCGGGGGTCAGTACAGGTCCTGGTCGACGTGCTCGAAGACGGTGTGGCCGCCTGCGGTGTAGCGCCGCGGGGTGCAGCCGCACTCGCCGGCCGGTGCGTGCGGAGGGCTGCCGTCGCTGCGTTCTGCACCGCAGTCGCGGTATCCGGCTGGTTCTGCTCGATGCCGTCGGCTAAGCCTGTACGAGGGAGACTTCTTGCTGTATTCGAACCGGTATGAGCCTCCAACGCTTGGCCACCGTGCTAGCTCTCATCATCGTCACGTTCGCCTGCGCCGCGCTGTCCCCGTATGCACTCGCTGCCGCCGGCAACTCTATGCACCTCGACTGGAAAACCCTTGCCGATGTCGGGCAGGCTTACGGCGCCACCTCCGCACTTGTCTCCGCTCTTGCCCTCGCGGGTGTTGCCGCCTCAATCGCCTACCAGGTACGGGCCGTCCGCCAACAACGTCACCAAGCCGTACGTGAACAACAACGGGAACTTCTTATGCTCCTAGTCAGCGACCCGGAAACGTACGCGCTCGCTTTCACCCGCGAGCGGGCGGCGATGGATCCGTTGGAACTACGACGTGACGTCTATGCGCAGATGTGGCTGCACCTCTACTCGTTCGGCTACGAGACAGGGCAGTACACCGAGGCTCTTCTGCAGTCCTCGGACGGCGCCGAGAGCCTGTTCGACACCGAGCACGTGCGGCGACACTGGGCTAAGCATCGGCTGGCATGGATGTCGGACGCGAACCCGAAGACTCGCCGTTTCGCTCGGATTCTCGACGACGGGTATCACAGAGTGCTGGCGGCTGGCCCTGTGGCGGATCCCCCGCCTTACCAGTCGATGAACGCGGATGTTCCGGGTGACCGACTCGTTCTTGGGCGCTTGGCAATGGGGGTTGCGGTCCTTGTCGCGGCCGGATGGCTGGCGGGGAGACGCAGGAGTTAGCCGCTCGCAGAGTCTCTGGCCAGCTTGCAAGGTTCGCCCGGACGTAATGGGTGGGTGCGCGTTGTCCGTGACCGGTGCTCAGAGCCCTAAATAGCGGAGCAAGTTAAAAGGAAACTCCGAGTTACGCGCGGCCGGGGCACTCGCGGCCGTGTCCGGCTGACCCTGATGCGGGTCGGTCGCTGCGCTTCATGGGGGAGGTAAGAACGTGGCTGACAAGCCATCACGGGCCGCGGTGCAGCCCAGCGCGGCGTACTCGCGGCGCCGTGCCCGCAGCGCGGAGCCGCGGTCCAAGCGGGTCACGGCGTGGTACTCCGACGCCGAACACCAGCAGGTGCTCGTGTACGCCGCGGCGGCCCGGTTGGCGCCCGCGGCGTACGTCGCGCTGGCGAGTCTGCGGCCCTCGGCGTGGCAGGTCGGACTCGCGCCGGCCTCCGCCGCGGATGCTGATCCGGTCGTCGCGGACACGCCGCCGGCGGGCGGCGGGCCGGTCCTACAGGACGAGCCCGGCATGGCCGAGCAGCGCCGGATGGAGCTGCTGGAGCTGATGGGTATCCACCGGCAGATGCGCGGCGCGGCGACGAACCTGAACCAGGCGGTCGCCAAGCTGCACTCGCTGGGGGAGCCGGTGGGGGAGCTGGCGGCGATCGCGGAGTACGTGCGCCAGGTGGCCACGGCGGCCGACGCCGCGGTGGCCGCGGTGCGGATGCGGCGATGATCCCGAAGGTCACCAAGGGCACCCGGGTTCGAGGGCTGCTGGAGTACCTGTGGGGTCCGGGCAAGGCCGACGAGCACACCAACCCGCGCATCGTCGCGGGCTACGACGACCCGGGCGTGCTCGCCCCGCCGGTCGACCCGGGTGATCCGGAGCACTGGTTGCTGGCCGAGCTGGCGGCCAAGCTCGACGCCCCGCACGAGGCCCTGGGCGAGCGCGGCATCGACGAGTACGTGCTGCAGGTCGCGCTGTCGGTGCGCGCAGACGAGCGCGAGATCACCGACGCGCAGTGGTCGGCGATCGCGCAGATGTACGTGGAGAAGATGGGCTTCGCCGGAAACGAGCAGCGGGCCGGGTGCCGGTGGATCGCGGTGCACCACGGCCGGTCGGTCAACGGCAACGACCACATCCACCTGGTCATCACCCGGGCGACCGAGGACGGCGCACCGGTCTACCTGCGCGGGGAGTGGAAGAAGTCTCAGCAGGTCTGCGACGAGATCGAGGACGCGTTCGGGTTGCGCAAGGACACCCCGGGCCGGGCCGGGGCGACACCGCGGCAGGCCGCGAGCCGGCCCGAGGTCGACCAGGCGCGGGCCGCCGGGAAGCTGGTCACCGACCGCGAGGCGCTGCGCCGGGAGGTCCGCGCGGCGCTGGCCGGCGCCCGCACCGAGGCGGACTGGGTAGCCCGGATGAAGGCAGCCGGTCTGCTGATCAAGGCTCGCCCGGATGCGCAGGACCCGACCCGGATCGTGGGGTACGCGGTGGCCCTGCCGCCGGAACGCCGGGCGGCGAAGCTGAGGTGGGTGTCCGGCCGCGACCTGGACGGGGAGCTGAGCCTGAACCGGGTGCGGCAGCGGTGGGCGCAGGACGGGCGGCTGTCGCCGCAGCAGTGGAAGAGCACGGTGCCGCGCGAGCAGATCGTGCTGTCCGGGCCGCAGCGCATCGAGGTGTGGCGGGCCACCACCGCGGCGGTGCAGGACGTCACCGCGCGCATGGCGCAGGTGCCGCCGGGCTCGCCGGAGTGGGCCGGGATTGCCCGGGCGTGCGCTGACACCCTGGCGTTGACGGCGGTGATCGCGGAGCCCTCGGGCAGCGGACCGGTGTCGTCGGCGGCGGACATCCTGGCCCGGGCCGCAGCGCCGCAGCGCTCCGGGCCGGCCCCGATCGACAGCGGAATCGGCCGCGAGCTCGGCCGCATCGCCGAGGTGATGGCAAGCGCCGGCGGCGCCCGGCACCGCAGCGAGGCGGCGGTGCTGGTGGCCCTGGTGGTGGCGACCGCCCGACTGATCGTGGCCCTGGCGCAGCTGCGCGAGGCGCAGCAGGACGCACACGCAGCGGGCGCGGCCCGGGTCGCCGCCGAGCGGATGATGCCGCTGCTGCGGCAGGCGCAGCAGGCCGGTGACAGCATGCCGCCGGTGACACCAGCGGCGTCGGAGACGGTGCCGCAGCAACGCCAAGGCGGGGCGCCGACGGTGGAGACCATGCGTCCGCCGGGGGCACCGCGGGTTCCCGGACAGAGCCGGGAACGCGACGAGCGACGCGATGCACGGTAACGGGGGAGGACGGACAGCGTGAGCCAGGACAATGTGATCCAGGACGTGATCTCGGACGTCAATCTGGCGTTCGCCAAGGTGATCAACGCGGCGAGCGGCCTGGCGATGGCGGTCATCGATCTGCGCATCCAGCGGTTGCGGGAGGCGGCCCGCCGCGACGAGCAGGAAGCTGGAGCTGCGCGGGAGCAGGCGCGGATGCACCACCAGGCCGACGCGGCGGTATGGCGGGCGGCGATGCGTCCGCAGTGGTGGCGCGACGCCGGGCCTGAGGACATCAGCCGGGTGTGGCGGGCCGCGTCGACGTGGCAGCACGTCGACCCGCGGGCGGCCGAGGCCCGCCAGGTCGTCGTCGAGCGGCTCGCCGAGCGTGGCGTGCACGTCGACCCGGCAGCGCCGAGCCAGCCCAGCCCGCAGGACGTCGCGTGGCTGTCCGACGCGCTGGACCGGGCCGCCGCGGACCGCGCGGCCGCGGGCGATGCCGAGCCCGGCCAGGCCCGCCCGGGCCACGGCCGCGGCACCGCACCGGGGGAGAACCCGGCGGTCATCGACGGTGAGGTCGGGCAGGCACCGGAGACGCAGCAGCCGCGCCGGATGGCGCAGCGGAAGGCCGGCGAGCATGTCCGGGCGGCGTGGTCACCGCAGCGCGCGGAGCGCGTCATCGGGTGCCAGGCGTGGGAGGTGCTGGTCAACCAGCTCGACCAGGTGGAGCAACAGGGCCACGACGTGCAGGCGCTGCTGCGCGGGGTGCCGGCGTTCGTCGACCGGGCGCACACCCCGGCCGCGTTCGCGTTCCGCTCGATCGAGGACCGGCTCGACGGCCTGGTCGACCTGGGCACCCAGCGCAGCAGCGACACCGTCCCGGCGGCGCAGCCGGGCACGACGCCGGCGGTAGCCGGAAGTAGCCCCGCGGCGAGCGCTGCGGGCGAGAGCCGGCGGCCCGGACCGGTCCCTGACCCGGCGGCCACGACGCTGGTCGACGCGGTTGATCAGGTGCCGCCGGACGCTGTCGTCGGCGAGGTGCAGGCCACCGGTGGGGACGGCCAGGCCGCGCAGGCCGCCGCCCGGGCGTACCCGATCTCGACCAGGGAAGCGGTGGCGGCCGCGGCCGAGAAGGGCGAGGCGGGTCAGGACGGAGGCACCGGATCGGCACCTGCAGTTGCGCGCGTGCCGGGAGCGGGTGCTCCCGACCGTGGACAGCTCTAGGTCTGGCCGGGTGGCGTTGGCGGCGCACGATCCGGTACAGCCCACCCGGATTGACCAGGGCGCCGGTAGTCATCACACGCGAGGGTGTCTTGTCAGCCCCGCCCTGACTATTACCGTGTGCGATGTTGCGTTCATCCGATGTGCCGATATGGGGTCGGTGTGTTGGCGGTGACGTTTCCTCTGAGCGCAAGGAGTCTCATGTCTGCAGCACGTACCTCCACCCGCCGTCTGTTCGCCCGCGTGGGTACGGGCGTGGCGATCGCGGCCGCCGTCGTGGCCGGAGCCTCGGTTCCGGCGCAGGCGGCCCCCGGGGACACCACCGGGATCTGCGCCTCGAGCCTGACGCCGTCGGGCTTCGTCGACATCGCGCACTACTACACCTCGTCCTGCGGGACGGGAAGCTTCAACAAGAACGCCAAGACGATCAAGCAGATTGCCGGGTACCCGGTCGGTACCTCCACGCTGGCCTGCGGTTCGAGCCTGACGCCGTCGGGCTGGGTCGACTCGGCGTGGTTCTTCCGCTCGGAGTGCACCATCAGCAGCGGATCGACCAGCGCCAACGCCCGCACCATCAAGCGCGTCTACTGAGCCCCTCACCCGGGCTGACACGGCGGGCGCCGACGGACCGCCACTGCCGGGTACGTGCACGACAGCGGCGGTTTCCGTCCCGCCTGTGCCGCAGCGGATCGGGAAGGATCCGCCGGGGCCGTTTAGGGAATCCTGGGTGGCACGCGTCGTAATGACGGGCGCGGTGAATCGTGGGATGAGGGCTGGTCCGCGCAGCTCACCGGGTGGCTCCTGTTTGCGACCGTAAATGTGACCGCGGGTGGCTGCGTCGGCCCCGCTGTGGGCTACGGGGAGGGAGGCCGCAGCTTCATGCCCTCGCCCGCGACGGATCCGACCGCGGCGTCCCAGCCCCACGGGACGTCGCCCACGTACAGGCAGGGAGCTGCGGCGGTGAGGTCGTCGCGCATCCGCGGCAGCTCGACCCCGGGGATGCGGATCTGCACGCTCGTGCCGTCGGAGATCGGCAGGCGCCAGGCGAACCAGCCGTCGCGATCGGCATTGGGCTCGCGCACCGGTTCGCCGTCGACGCCGGCGACGCGATGCCGGATCGGCACCTGCTCCAGCTCACCGGCGCGCTCACGGACCGCGGCGAGGAACACCTCGAGCGCGGCCGCGGCGAGGTCCTCCCGGGCGTCGTCGATGGGCCGGGCACCGGGGTAGTTCGCGCCGGGAGTGATCATGGGTGTCACGGTACGACGGGCCTGCTGGTGGCGGTGGCCGGTTATCCGGTGAGTCCCACCTTGACGGCCAGGCCGACGGCGCGCCGGCGTAGCACGGCCGGCCCGGCGAGCAGGTCGGCGGCCATCTGGCGGGCGTAGCGGTTAAACCGGATGGTCTCCGGGGCGCTGTTCAGTTCGGCGTTGGCCGTGAGGCTGTGTGTAGTTTTCGGCACCCGATGCCATCAGCAGCAGGTCGTTTGACCAGCCGCCTGAGCCCTGCCCCGGCCGCGCTGGGCCACCGATGTGTCGATGGCTGCTGTCACGCTGAGCGCCGCGTCGCATACCAGGACTGCAC
>CAKUMG010000377.1 GCA_934667465.1 uncultured Actinoplanes sp.
GTAGGCAGGCAGCATGACCAGCACTTTGGCCCCGGCGTTGACCGTGCATCGGGTGAGACCCGAGGATGCGGCGCGGATGCGGGCGTTGCGCCTCGAGATGCTGGCCGACAGCCCGCTCGCTTTCCTGGAGACGCTGGCGCAGGCCGCCGCCCGGCCGCACGCCGATTTCCGGCGGCGCATCGTGCAGGCTTCCGCCGGCGACCAGCTCGCCCAGTTCGTCGCCGACCCCGGTGAGCGCCTGGTGGGGCATGCCGGCGGCACCGTGCTGCCCGAGGCGCCCGGCGCGACGGTGATCTTCGCGGTGTACATCACGCCCGCCGCGCGGGGGCAGGGTGTGCTCGCGTCGCTCGTGGACGTGGTGGCCGAGTGGTCGCTGGCGTGCGGGCGGGACGAGCTCATGCTGGAGGTCGTCGTCGGGAATGATCGGGCCGTGCGGGCGTACGAGCGGCTGGGTTTCGAGGACACCGGCGTGCGCGTGCCCCATCCGGTGGTGCCCGAGCTGCGGGAGCTGCAGATGCGCCGCCGCGCCTGAGATGAACGGGCTCGGCGTGGGTAGGACAGGGGCATGAGAAGGACGGTCCGGGCACTGCTGACGGCGGCCAACGGAACCACCGGGGCGGGCATCCTGCTGGCGCTGGCGACCCGGTCGCGGCTGCGGCGGGGGCGCGACGGCGTGCTGGTGGCCGAGAACTACCGGCTGCCCCTGCCACCCGCCACGTGCTTCACGGTCGGGTCGGTCGTGGTGACGCGGCGGCCGGCCGAGTGGCTGCTGCATCCGGACCGGGCCGGGCTGTTCGCCCACGAGAGCCGGCACGCCGACCAGTACGCGCTGCTCGGCCCGCTGTTCTGGCCCGCCTACTGGGCGGCCTGCGGCTGGTCCTGGGCGGTGACCGGCACGTACGGCGCCCGCAACACGTTCGAGCGGCGCGCGGGCCTGGCCGCCGGCGGTTACCGCGAGGCCCCGCTGCGCCCCTGGGCGGCCCGGATCAGACGGTCGCCGTCCAGTACGTCCACTCCTCGCGCACCCGGTAGCCCAGCCGCTCGTTGACGCGGATCATGGCGGCGTTGTCGGCGGCGTTGAACGTGTCGACCGCGCGCAGCTCGGGGCGGGCCTGCCGCACGTGCCGCAGATTGTCGACCTTGACCGCCAGGCCCAGGCGGTGCCCCCGGTGGCCGGGGTCGACCAGCGTGATCTGCTGCCAGGCATGCCAGCGCGCCTCGTCGGGCGCCGTGATCAGCGTCCAGGCCACCAGCCGGCCGCTGGCGGCGTGGACGGCGCCGGTGTTGAAGCAGGTCCGCCCGCGCGCCGCATGACTCTCCTCGGCGGCCCGGATCCGGGCGGCGTCGACCTTCTCCGGCTCCCAGCCCAGGTCGCCCGTCGGGGAATCGCCGAAGAGGCGGCCCTCCAGATAGGCCACGTCGTCCACGAGCTCGTCGGGGGTGCGGCCCCACCGGACCAGGTGGTAACTGTCCGCAGTCGGCACGTCGAGGCCGAGCGTGTCGAAATCGGCGACCTCCTGGCGGCTGCGGACCTCACGGAGCCCGACGGTGGCACCCATCGCCGCGGCGAAGGCCGGGCCGTCGGGGTGGGCGTCGACGCTCTGCCCCTGGAGGTTGCGGCGGCCCAGCGCCCGGGCCCGCTCCACGGCCACCTCGTAGAGGGCGCGGCCCACGCCCCGGCGGCGGCAGGCCGGGTCGACGGAGAGCTCGACCGTCACGTTGGCGGTGTTCTCCTGCTGCGGGAGGTGCAACTGGAGAAGGCCCGCCACGCAGCCGCCGTCGACGCGGGCCACGTAGTGCTCGGAGATGGTGCCCGCCCAGGGGGTGCGGAGGCGGCCGGTGAAGGCCGTCCGGCTCCAGAACGGGATGTCCGGCGTCTCGCCCTCGGCCGTCGCCTTGGCGACGAGATAGACGGCGTCATCGTCGGTAGGGCTCAGCGGTGCGATGTCCATCCCGGGGATCCTGCTCCCCGGGAGGGACGAGCGCGAGCGAATTTGGTCGAGAGGGCGCGCGCACGGCGCCTCCGGCACCGGGTCGTTGGGCCCCTGAGAGATTGTCGCCAAGCTCAAAGGTGGGGCCTCGTACGGCGTCGCGCCCTCCCGCGTAGAGCATCCTGCCGACCGGAGGATCGCTGCGCAAGCCCTCCTGGGGAGTAATCTCGACAGTCGGCTGAGGACCGATCACACAGCGTCAGCCGAGGAGGCCCGCCTCGCGCGCGCCGCGCAGCGACGGCTTGATCCGGTGGGTCGGGCCGACCAGCCCGGCCACCGCATCGATGGTCTTGAGGCCCTCGCCGGTGTTGTAGACGACGGTCTCCTTCTCCGGGTCCAGCTTGCCGCTCTCGACCAGCTTCTTCAGGACCGCGACGGTGGTGCCGCCCGCGGTCTCGGCGAAGACGCCGGTGGTGCGGGCGAGCAGGCGGATGCCCTCGCGGATCTCGTCGTCGTCGGCGTAGTCCATCCAGCCGCCGGTCCGCTTGACCGCCTCGATCGCGTACGAGCCCGCGGCCGGGTCGCCGATGTTGAGCGACTTCGCGATGCCGGTGGGCTTGACCGGGGTGATCGACTCGCTGCCGTCGTGCAGCGCCGTCGCGATCGGGTTGCAGCCGGCCGACTGGGCACCGAAGACGGTCCAGCCACCCTCGGGCGCCTCGACCAGGCCGATCTCGACCAGCTCGCTGAACGCCTTGTCGACCTTGGTCAGCAGCTCGCCGGAGGCCATCGGGATGACGACCTGGGCCGGGATCCGCCAGCCGAGCTGCTCGGCCACCTCGTAGCCCAGCGTCTTCGAGCCCTCCGCGTAGAACGGGCGCACGTTCACGTTGACGAATGCGGTGTCCTCGAACTCGTCGGTCTCGACGAGCTCGCCGCACAGCCGGTTCACGTCGTCGTAGGACCCGTCGATGGCCACCAGCTCACCGCCGTACACCGCGGTGGTGATGACCTTGCCCTGCTCCAGGTCGGAGGGGATGAAGGTGATCGACGGTACGCCGGCCCGCGCCGCATGGGCGGCGACGGAGTTGGCCAGGTTTCCGGTCGAGGCGCACGCGAACCGGGTGAAGCCCAGCTCACGGGCGGCGGTCAGCGCGACGGAGACCACGCGGTCCTTGAACGAGTGCGTCGGGTTCGCCGAGTCGTCCTTCACCCACAGCGGCGCCCGCAGCCCGATCTCGGCGGCCAGCGCGGGCGCGCTCACCAGCGGCGTCATGCCGGGGTCGAGGGTGACCCGGGTGGCAGCGTCCTGCCCGGCCGGCAGCAGGGCGGCGTAACGCCAGATGTTCTGCGGGCCCGCCTCGATCTGCTCACGGGTCACCCGGGCCAGGGCCTCGGTGTCGTACGCGACCTCGAGCGGGCCGAAACACTCGTAACAGGCGTGCTGCGCGGCGAGCGCGAACTCCGTGCCGCAGCCACGGCACACGAGGGCGCGGGCGGGGCTGGTGGACGTGGTGGGGGCGTCGACCGTCGACGTCATGCGAGGCTCCTTCTCATCTTTCCCGGGTGCGGCGCTGCCGCTCCACCGGGACGGAATTAGCACCTGCCGCGCGCCTGCCTCGTCATCGAGTGCGAGCGCGGTGGTTGCCGGGGTGTCGTCGGGCCGTGTCCCTCTACCCCTCTGGATGAGGTATTCAGTTGTTACGCCCAGCTTACGTGTTCATCCGGGAAAGCCAAGAGATCAAGCCCGAGGTATGGGTCACCCCTCGCAGTGTGTGCCTACGTAGTTACCCCCGGCTGGTGGCGGGGGCTGCGTAGGGTGACGCAGGTCATGGTCACTAGGCGGGGAGGTGCGGCGTGAGCGCCGTCCTTGAGATCGAGGGTCTGCGCAAGACCTACAAGAGCCGGAAGGGGGTGCGGAAGGCGCTCGACGGCTTCGACATGGTCGTCGAGGGCGGGCAGGTGCACGGCTTCCTCGGCCCCAACGGCTCCGGCAAGACGACCACGCTGCGCACCCTGCTCGGGCTGATCCGGCCGGACAGCGGGCGCATGGTGCTGCTGGGCCGGGAGGTGCCGCAGGCGCTGCCGGAGGTCGCCGGGTCGGTGGGCGCGATCGTGGAGAGCCCGCAGTTCTTCGGCAACTTCTCCGCGCGGGACACGCTCACCCTGCTGGCCGACGCGGGCGGCGTCGACCGGATCCGGGTGACCGAGGTGCTGGAGCTGGTCGGGCTCCGGGACCGGTCGGGCGACCGGGTCAAGAGCTACTCGCTGGGCATGAAGCAGCGCCTGGCCGTGGCCTCGGCGCTGCTCAAGAACCCCCGGCTGCTGATCCTGGACGAGCCGGCCAACGGGCTCGACCCGGGCGGCATCCGGGAGATGCGCTCGCTGGTGCGCAACCTCGCCGAGTCCGGCATGACGGTGCTGCTCTCCAGCCACATCCTCGGCGAGATCCAGCTGATCTGCGACTCAGTGACGATCATCGCGGCCGGGCGGCGGGTCGCGGCGGGAGCGGTGTCGGACGTGCTGGCCCAGCACGCGTCGACGGCCGTACGGGTCAAGCTGGACAACGTCACCGACCTGCCGCAGGTCGCGCAGCTGCTCCGCGACCTGGGCGCCCAGGTGACGCTCGGCACCGACCACATGATGGTCTCCGGGGTGGCGCAGACCAGCGCGATCAACCGCGAGCTGGCCGTGCGCGGCGTCTTCGTCAGCGAGCTGACCCCGGTCACCGCCGACCTGGAGAGCGTCTTCCTCGAGCTGACCGGCACGGCGCCGGTCGCCGGGGAGCACCGCCAGGTGGACCAGACGGTCATGGCCCCCGCGGGAGCGCCCGAGCAGGGAGGGTGGGGCCGATGAGCCTCTTCAAGGCGGAGACCCGGCGGCTCACCAAGCGCCGCTTCACCCGGTTCTTCACGCTCGGCGTCGTGCTGGTGCTGTTGGCCGTCGCGGCCGGGATGTTCCTGACCAACAAGAAGACCTCCCCCGAGGTTGCCGCCCAGGCACAGGCCAAGGCCGAGCAGGAATATCAGCGAGCGGCCCAGCAGTATGCAACGGACCGGCAGGCGTGCGAGGCGGCCCCCGGCACACCGAACGCCCAGAACTGGCCGGCGAACTGCGACGAGCTCTACCAGCCGCAGCAGACCGACTTCGACCCCGACTGGTTCATGCCGGCCACCTTCAAGTTCGTGGAACAGTTCCCCGAGATGGCCACCGTGCTCGCGGCGCTGCTGGCCGCGGCCGCGTTCGTCATCGGCGCCACCTTCGTGGGCGCCGAGTGGCACAGCGGCGGCATGATGAATCTGCTGCTCTGGCGGCCGAAGCGGGTACAGGTGGTGGGCACCAAGCTGACCGCGTTGCTGGTCGGGCTCACCGGGCTGACTGTCGTCCTCTCCGCGCTCTGGACCGGCGCCTTCGTGGTGATCGCCCAGCTGCGTGGCTCGACGGAGGGCCTGACCGCGGGCGCCTGGCAGTCCATCGCGCTCACCGAGCTGCGGGGGCTCGTCCTCGTGCTCGTCGCCGGCACGCTCGGCTTCGGTCTCGCCTCCATCGGCCGGCACACCGCCGTGGCGATGGGCGCGGCGATCGGCGCCATCGTGGTGCTGCAGGCCGGGCTCGGGACGGTGCTCCAGCTGGCCAAGGTGAAGTTCATCGAGGCCTATCTCGCCCCGAGCTGGATCACGGCATGGATGGACAAGCGCCTCGAGCTGGAGGACTACCAGGCGTGCGACTTCTCGTCGACGGGTGGCTGCGAGCCCGACACCCTGGTCCTGACCTGGCAGCAGGCCGGGGCGGGACTGACCGCGCTGGTGATCGTCGCCGTGGCCGCGACCCTGTGGGCCATCCGTAGCCGAGACATCACATGATGTAGTTTCCGCCGGATAACGCGCACGAGGGGATCGTCGGCTGCCACTATTACGGCGATCCCCCGTCCGTGGACTACCCCGGTGAGGAAACCCATGCAGCCCGACTCCTCCCCCAGCGAGCTGAACGAGCAGGAACACCACGTCCCGGCGCCCCGCGAGGCCGCCGCCGACGAGACGGCCCCGGCGCTGGACGAGCGGGAGCTGCAGATCCTCGCGTTCGAGCAGAAGTGGTGGAAGCACGCCGGCGCGAAGGAACAGGCCATCCGCGACGCGTTCGGCCTGTCCTCCACCCGCTACTACCAGCTGCTCAACGCGCTGCTGGACAACCCGGCCGCCCTGGAGCACGACCCGGTGCTGGTCGGCCGGCTGCGGCGGCTGCGCTCCGCCAGGGCCCGCACCCGCCGCCGCTGACCGGGCGGG
>CAKUMG010000378.1 GCA_934667465.1 uncultured Actinoplanes sp.
GCCTCGGCGAGAACGGCCGCGTGGACTCGGGTCGCGCCGAGAGCGGGCCCGCCGACCCGGATCGCACTGCGAACGGGCGCGCTGGGCTGGGTCGCGCGGAGAACGGGCGCGCTGGGCTGGGTCGCGCAGAGAACGGGCGCGCTGGGCTGGGTCGCGCGGAGAACGGGCGGGCCGATCCGGGTCGGGACGCGAATGGGCGGGCGGATCTGGGCCGTGCCGAGCTGGGCGCCGCCGCGGGTGGGCTCGGCGATGCCGGGCGCGCCGAGAACGGCCGTACGGGCGCGGGTCGTGCCGAGAACGGGCGCGGTGAGGGTGGCCGTACGAGCGTCGGTCGTCTCGAGAACGGCGGCGACGCGAGCCGTGCCGACCTGGGGGCCGGTGCTGGTCCGGGTGCCGGCAACGTGCCGCTCAGGGCGAACCAGGACCCGGCGGCGACCGCGATCATCCGGACGGCTGACGCGCCCACCGGGCTGCTGCCGACCGTACCGTTGAAGGAGAAGTCGCCGCAGGTGGCGGGACCGCCCGGGCGAACCCCGCTCCCTAAGGACAAGGGTGACGCCGTCGGCGCCGCCTCCGTGGCCGCGGTGGCGGGCAATGCGGCGAGCCGTGCCGACGATGACGACGAGCCCCAGCGCGACGACCAGCCGAAACGTGGCGAGAAGGTCGTCAAGCTGCGGCCCGAGCAGACCAACGAGGGCTACAAGAGCGTGTATTCGGAACTGACCCGGCCGACATTCGGCTCGCGGCTCCGGGCGGGTATCCGGGTGTCCGGCGAGCTGATGATCACTTTCGGCCTGGTGGTGCTGTTGTTCGCCGGGTACGAGGTGTTCGGCAACACCGCGAAGGTCAACAGCGAGCAGGACACGCTGGCGCAGCAGCTCGAGGAGGAGTGGAACGACCCCACCATCGAGCCGAGCGAGCCGGCGGCCAAGGAGGCCCGTGCCGCTCCCGGTAAGGGCAAGGTGGGCCGGCTCTACATCCCGAAGCTGGGCATGGACTGGGTCGTGGTCGACGGCGTGCGTCAGGAGGACATCCGGTACGCGCCCGGGCACTACCCGGAGACAGCGAAGCCCGGTCAGGTGGGCAACTTCTCGGTGGCCGCGCACCGGATCCGCTCGATGTTCTGGCGGCTGGACGAGATGAAGGACGGCGACGTGATCGGCGTCGAGACCCGCGACGAGTGGTTCGTCTACAAGGTCACCAGCAACATCGTCGTCAAGCCGACAGCGGTCGAGGTGGTCGCGCCCGTGCCCGGCGAGCCCGGTAAGAAGCCGACCGAGGCGATGCTGACGCTCACCACCTGCAATCCGAAGTTCAACAACTACGAACGGCTCATCGTGCACGCCGAGCTGGTGTCGAGCGTCAAGCGGGACAAGTCGAAGCCCGAGGACGGCAAGCCCGCCGAGCTGGCGAAGGCCTAGGGGAGATCGTGTACGCCTGGATCTGGCGCAAGCTGCCGTTCGGCCTGTACGGCAAGCTGACGGGCTCGATCGTGCTCGCCGTGGCGATGGTGGCACTGCTCTGGTACGTGATCTTCCCCTGGGCGACGCCGCTGCTGCCCTTCGACGACGTGCAGGTCGGCACGGAGCAGGGTGGCGAACCCGGCTCGATCCCGGGCGGGGACGGCTCGGAGCTGGGGCCGGACGAGATCCCCTACCCCGTGCACACCAACAACCCGGACCCGTCGGCCAGCTGACGTCAGGACGAGCCGCCACCGCCGTCGCCGCCACCACCGTCGGCGCCGCCGGTGGCCGCCGCCATCGTCGCCATCTCGACGCTCTGGATCGCCCTCTTGACCGCCTCGGCCGCCCAGGTGCCGCCGGCGATCTCCTTGAGCCGGGCCTTGACCCGCTTGCGGTCGAGGTCGCGGAAGACCTTCTTGTCGAGGTCGGTCGCGGCCAGCAGGGCACAGAGCGCGGCCGTACGGGCATCGGTCTCGCCGTCTCCTGCGACGGCGGCCCGCAGCCGCTGCCGGACCTCGGTCTCCACCGGCGGCTCGACGCCGTGCGTGGCCGGGTAGCGGGTGCGCGGGAACACCAGGAGCACCTTGTCGCGCTCCCGCCGCACCACCTCGCGCTCGACGAGCCGGTCCATCGTGCGTGACCGCGCGTCCTTGGCCAGCTTCGCGACCCAGTGACCGGGCTTGCGCTCCTTCGGCTCGCCGTAGATCCGTGCCAGCGTCCTGTCCGCCAGCGGGTCGCCGAGCGGAGTGGAGTCGTGGACCGTGACCTTCTTGTTCTCGACGTCGATGCGGCCGGCGAGGACCAGGTCGAGCAGCAGGGCCCCGGCCAGACCGTTGTCCAGCCGGGTCCCGTCGATCTGTGACGTACCCTCGTCGCGATACGCGAGCAGGGCGAACTCCTCGGCGAGGTTCATCCTTCGACCGTAAACCGGGTATGCACGCTTCGGACCACCGCGGGGCTGTCCGTTAGAATTACCCCTTTCAGGTACTTTCCCGGTAATTTACGCCTCGACGGAGTTTGCACTTAACACTTAATGCCGCTATTTGGACAATAGCCGCATGTACGACACTCGCCGGTCATGGTTCGGCTCGTTCGGTGCGCTGGCGACCACCGCGGCCCTGGTCGCTTCCGCCCACTTCGCACAGCCGGGCCATGCTTCTCCCCGCCACGATCCCACAGGCCAGCCGACTCCCTCGGCCGGCGTAATCACCCTGCAGGACGACTCCCCGGCCCAGGCTCACACGGGGAAGGTCGGCGTCGCCCGCTCGGCCATCGCCCTGCGCTACACCTTCGACGGTGGTGCCAACCGGCCCATCACCGACGTCCGCGGCCGCTACCTGCTGCGCCCGCACGCCCAGAACGGCGGCACGATCAGCCTGGTCCCGCAGGGCAAGGGCCTGGCGGTCCGGTACCCGAACCGCTGCACCATGGTTCGCGAGAAGGAGTGCCCGCGGGCGATCCTCGAGGGCTACCGCGACGACAACCTGAACCCCGGCACGCGCTCCCTGCGGTACGGCGCGTCGATCCTCATGACCCACAGCGACCTGGCCGACGGGGCGAACGTCTTCCAGAAGGGCTATTCGGTCGGCGGTGGCAGCCAGTTCAAGCTCCAGGTCGACCACCAGCAGGGCCACCCCAGCTGCGTCGTCGCCGGCCGGGCCCACATCTACCGCGCGGAACCCCGCATCGACGTCGCCGACGGGCGCTGGCACCACCTCGTGTGCGCCCGCACCGCCAACCGCCTCACCCTGAAGGTCGACGGCGTCGAGCGCGCCAGTGTCCCCGTACCGAAGAAGCTCTCGATCGCCAACGCCGCCCCGCTGCGCGTCGGGGGCAAGGGCGCCAACAAGGGCAACGACCAGTTCGCCGGTCAGATCGACAACGTCTTCCTGACCATCCAGTGATGGTCGCGTTGTCCGATGGGTGACCGGAGGGTGCCGTTGCCGCCGACTCCGCCGGACCGTGGTTCTGAGCAGGCATTTCCTGCCCCGGCCAATCCCGACCCGACCTGGCCGTGACCCTCACGGTCCTGGGCTCCTGCGAAGGCTCCGCCACAGCCACCTGACCCACCCACCGCGGCGACCGTTCTGTCCGCTACGGCTGAGATCAAGACCATGCGATGCCTCGACCGCTACCCTGCTCGAGAGGCGTATCCGCTGCTCAGCGCACGGGAGGCATCGCATGGCAATCGATCGCAGCGGCGACCACTGGCGCGGCGAGAACTTCGACGACCTGGCCGCCTACATCAGGCTGTTCGAAGCGGGCGGGTACGACGTCGAGCACGTCCGAGAACACTCTTGCCCCGAGTGCCGGGGAACCAGCTTCCGCGTCCTGATCGACGACGAGCAAGGCTGCGCTTTCACCATCTGTCACCAGTGCCAGGCAGAGGCCGCCATCGCTGACAGTGCCGACCAACTCGACGACGCCGAGCTTGAGGAGTGCGCCTGCCCCTGCGGTGCCGAGACATTCGCCGTAGCCACCGGCTTCGCCATGTTCGACGCCACCGAGATCCGCCACATCAGCGTGGGCCTGCGCTGCCTGACCGACGGCACCCTCGGCGTCTACACCGATTGGCAGATCGACTACAGCCCCTCCGCCCACCTGCTGACAAACGCCTGACCCCACCCCAAGGCCCCGCCGCCCTACCGTGGCAACTTCAGCGAGCTGGTCAAGTGGCCGATGCTTGTCGACGCTACGTCCGCGCGCTATTCCCGAGGCGACCAGCTGGTGAAGGCGGCCCGGAGCATGCCGTGAAAGCGCAAGCCGCGGTGCGCCGGCGAGTTTTGCCCGAAGGGTCAAGGGTTTCGCTCAGCGGCGTCACGGCGGCATCGTCGATGACCACCCCGGCGGCCTCCCTCAGGAACAGACGGGGGCGGGGCGGGGCGGGCAGCGATGCGGCACCCTCGGGGAATGACCACCCGCGGCCGCAACCGACCACACCGTGGGGGGTTCGGGGGGCTCGGCCCCCCGGGCAAATGCGAGGGGCCCCTGGTCCGCGCATTTTGCGGACAGGGGCCCCTCGGCTCCGAGCGGGTGACGGGAATCGAACCCGCACTGTCAGCTTGGGAAGCTGATGTTCTGCCATTGAACTACACCCGCGGGCGGCCCCACTGTACCCGATTGGCGGAGGGTGTGGGGAGCCGCCTCGAGTAGACGTCGGCCGGGCGTGGCGCGGCCCAGTTTCCTCCTTACCTGGCAGCGCCCGCGATCGCAGGTCGCGTGCCCGGCCGACGTCTACGTCCCGGTGGCCGCGGTGACCAGCTCTGGGGTGGTCGTGGACAGGTGGCGCGGCTTGCCGGGGCGGTCGGTGGTGACTGTGGAGGTGGGGTGGCGGCGGGTGGTGGCGGGCAGGGGTGTGGGCGTGGTTGTGGGGCGGGTGGAGTGGGGTGCGGGTGGGAGGGTCGGAGCCGGCGTGGGGGCCGGGGTGGCAGCCGGTGCGGGGTGCGGGGCGGGCGGGGATGGGGGTGGGGTGGTGGCCGGCGGTGAGGGTGGGGCGGCGTGGGTGGCGGTGGCGGGCGGGGGCGTTTCGACCGGGGCGTGCCACGTGAGGGTGATCGGCGGGTAAAGGAGGCTCATGGCGAGGGGCAGGGCGCCGGACGGGCCGTGGCGGCGGAGCATGGCGGACTCCACCGTGAGCTCGAAGAGGCGCCAGTCGACGGCGGGGGAGGCGTCGAGGGCGTCCGCCAGGCGGGCGATGAGGGCCTGGTCGGTGACTGGGTGGGCGCGGCCGGTCACGTAGGCCTCGTCGTCGCTTTCCTCGGGCGGATAGGAGTGCAGGGCGTAGCGGCCGTCGCGCTCCAGGTCGTGGCGCTTGGCCGAGCTCACCACGAAGCAGTAGAGGCCTTCGTCGGTGATCGCGGGGGAGACCGGATGCACGCGGGGGCCGCCATCGGGGCGGACTGTCGCCAGGTAGCCCATGCCGGGGCCGTATTGCTGGAGCAGCGCACGGATGGCCGAAGCGAGCTGGGGCTCGGCTGCGGTGAACTCGGACCAGGAAGCCATGGGGACAGCTTACTCGAACATTTGTTCGATTGGGACTTCGTTGGGGAAGTGGTGGTTGCCCGGCCGGGCGCGCGACGGGTGGGGCAGGGGTGCTCGGTATGGTGTTCCGATGCTGCTCTCCGACCGTGACCTGGTCTCCGAGATCAAGGCGGGCACCCTCGCCCTCGAGCCGTTCGAGCCGGAGCTGTTGCAGCCGTCCAGCATCGACGTGCGGCTGGACCGCCTCTTCCGCGTGTTCAACAACCACCTCTACACGCACATCGACCCCGCGGAGCGTCAGGACGACCTGACCTCGGAGGTGGATGTGCCCGCCGGCGAGCCGTTCGTGCTGCACCCGGGCGAGTTCGTGCTGGCGTCGACGCTCGAGGTCATCACCCTGGGGGATGAACTCGCCGCCCGGCTGGAGGGCAAGAGCAGCCTCGGCCGGCTCGGCCTGCTGACCCACTCGACGGCCGGCTTCATCGACCCGGGCTTCTCCGGTCACGTGACGCTGGAGCTGTCCAACGTGGCCAACCTGCCGATCAAGCTGTGGCCCGGCATGAAGATCGGACAGCTGTGCATCTTCCGGCTGTCGAGCCCGGCGGAGCACCCGTACGGGTCAGCCGTCTACGGCTCCCGCTACCAGGGCCAGCGCGGACCGACCCCGAGCCGCAGCTCACTCAACTTCCGGGTGTGGCCCACCGCCTGAAGCGCGTGACCCACCGCCTGATGGGTGTGGCCCACCGCCTGAAGCGCGTGACCCACC
>CAKUMG010000379.1 GCA_934667465.1 uncultured Actinoplanes sp.
TCGCCGTGTTCGACGTGTCGGGCTCGATGTCGACCAAGGTGCCCACCGCCGGCAACCTCACCCGCGCCCAGGTCACCCAGCGGGCCGCGGCACAGGGCCTCGCGCTCTTCGACGACAAGTGGGCGGTCGGCACCTGGATCTTCTCGACCGAGATGGACGGCAAACTGCCGTACGAGAAGGTCGTCGGCATCAAGCCCCTCACCTCGGCCCGCACCGAGCTGCAGGGCTCGATCGCGCGGATCACGCCGAAGGAGGGCGGCGCCACCGGCCTCTACGACACGGCGCTGGCGGCCTACAAGGAGGTGAAGGAGACGTGGCAGCCCGGCCGGGTCAACTCCGTCATCCTCTTCACCGACGGGCGCGACGAGAACCCCGACGGCATCTCCCGCGACAAGCTGATCGCCGAGCTGAAGAAGGCGTCCGACCCGACCCGCCCGGTGCGCCTGGTGATCATCGGCATCGGCGACGAGGTCGACGCGAACGAGCTCGAGGACATCGCCGGCGCGACCAGCGCGGGCGGCGTCTTCATCGCCCCCGACCCGGCGAAGATCTCCGACATCTTCCTCGAGGCCATCTCGTCGCGCTCCGGCGCCGCCCGCTGAGCGACGACGCGGCCGTTCCCCGCCCGCTGAGCGACGGCGCGGCCGTTCCCCGCCCCGGGGAGCGACCGCGCCGTCAGTCCGGCGGGGTCCAGTCGAGGCAGACCACCACCGCGTCGTCCTCCAGGTCGGCGCTGACGAAGGCCCGCAGGTCGCCGATCAGCGACCGGACCGCCTGCAGCGGCGCCAGCGACCCGGTCCGCCGCACGAACCGGCCGAGCGCCGCCTCCCCGTACGGCCCGGCGGCACCCACCGCGTCACTCACCCCGTCGCTCACCACGAACAGCCGGTCGCCGGGGAGCAGCTGGATCGACTCGGCCGTGTAGTCGCTGGTCTCGAACATGCCCAGCGGGAACTGGTCCTCCAGCGGCAGGTCGACGATCTCGTTGCCGCGCAGCAGCAGCATCCGGGGCGACCCGGCGTCCACCGCGCGCAGCTTCCCGGTCCCGAGGTCGAGCTCCAGCAGCAGCGCCGCGACGTGCGTGGTCCCACGGTGCTCCGAGAAGACCGCCTGGTCGGCGAGCCCGGCCTGGTCGGCGATCGGCAGCCCGGCCCGCCGGGCGTTGCGCAGCGCCTGGGTGGCGAGCGTGGTCAGCAGGGCCGCCGCCATGCCGTCGCCCATGCCGTTGAGCACGGTCATGAACAGGCAGCCGTCCTGCTCGGCCCAGTCGAAGCTGTCACCCCGGACCGCGTACGCGGGTTCGAGCTGACCCGCGAGCCCGTAGGCCGGCCCGGTACGGCTGCGTCCCGGCAGCAGTTCCCACTGCATCTCCGCGGCCAGGGTCAGGCGGCGGGTGCGCGCCGCGACGGTGTAGCGGTCGGTGCCGGAGCCCGCGGCCTGCAGCTCGTGCGCCAGCCACGTGGCGACCCGGGCCAGGTCGTCGCGCTCCCGCTCGCCCTCGGGGCAGGGCCCGCAGCGCAGGATGCCGAGGCGCTCGCCCCGGGCCGTCACGGGGAAGTAGCCGACGTGCCCCGCGACGACGGTGGTCTGGTGGTCGAAGGCGCGCCACGCGGGGTCGCCGGGATGGGTGATCGGCGCCCCGCCGAGCAGGGGCAGGAGGGTGCTGAGCCGGTAGTCGACCTGGAGCAGGGCGGCGTCGGTGACACCGAAGGCCGGGCCCAGGGCGGCGGCGATCGCCTCGACCACGCGGTCGGCGGGCGCGGCGGTGAGCGCGTCACGGACGGCGGTCAGCCTTTGCGGCACGGATTCCACCGTTTCGCCTCCCCGGGTAGTCTCTGCTGCACCATGGCCGAACACCATGGGCCGGACGGGCCACAACACGCCGCGGCGCTCGACGATGTCGCGCCCGCGCTGCTCGCTGCCTGGGACGCGGCGCGCGAGCGAGCCGCACCCCGCCTGTCGTGGCCGCAGCTCAACGCCCTGCTCGTCGTCGAGCGCGAGGAGGGCATCAACCTGCGCGGCCTGGCCGGCCACTTGAACATGATCCTCTCCTCCGCGAGCCGGCTGTGCGACCGGCTCGTCGCGTCGGGGATGGTCGACCGGGTGCCCGGGCAGGCCGACCGGCGCGAGATCGCCCTTCATCTGACGCCGTCGTCGCGGGCCCTGCTGGATGATCTGCGTACCACCCGGCGGGCGATCCTGGCGGAAGTCCTGCAGAGAATGACCCCCGCGGGCCGTGCCGCGCTGCTGCGCGGCCTGGTCGAGTTCCACGACGCCTCGGCCGGCCTGGCAGCCGCCGCGGCCGCGGAGTCACAGGAGCGATCGGCCTAACCACCTCGCCGGGTCGTCGAACACCTCCCGCAGCACGGCCCCGGCTGCGCCGCGCATGGCCGCGTCGGCGCCCAGGCTCGCGGCGCGCAGCGTGACCGGCGACCACTCGGAGGTGAGCACCCGGCGCCCGATCTCGGCCTGGACCGGCCCGCGCAGCTCCGGCAGCAGCGGTGCGTAGATCCCGCCGAGCACCACCGTGCCCACGTCGAGCAGGTTGACCACGGTCGCCAGCGCCGTGCCCAGCGCGGTGCCGGCCGTCGTCAGGTCGGCCCCGGCCAGCCCGGCCACGTCGGGCACGCCCGCGGCGCGCAGCATGGCCTCCTGGCCCGCATACTGCTCGAGACAGCCGCGGGCGCCGCAGCGGCATTCCGGCCCGCCGGGGTCGATCGGGATGTGGCCGATCTCGCCGCTCCAGCCGCGGACGCCCCGATAGAGCGTGCCGTCGAGGACGATGCCCGCGCCGATGCCGATCTCGCCCGAGACGTAGACGAAGCTGCCCGGGGGGTCGCCGGCCGCCAGCTCGCCCAGGGCCGCGAGGTTGGCCTCGTTGTCGACGGCCAGGGGGAGCCCGCCGGGCAGCCGCTCGCCGATCGTGACGTCCTGCCAGCCCAGGTTGGGGGCGACCTTGACGACGCCGCCCGCGGCGATCAGCCCGGGCACCGCGAGCGCGGCCCCCGCCACGGTCAGCCCGTCCCGCTCGGCGAGCTCCCGGGCCTGCTCCGCGAGGCGCGCGATGCCCGCGAGGGCCGCAGCCGGACCCGCGGGGCGCTGGTCGCCGGCCTCGAGCAGCCGATGGCGTACGGCGCCGGAAAGATCCACCACGCAGGCGGCGCGATAGTCGACGTTGATCTCCAGCCCCAGCCCGGCCGGGCCGTCGGGGGAGATCCGCAGCCCGGCGGCGGGGCGCCCGGCACCGTTGCGCGGGGCCGGGCCGACCTCGCTGAGCAGCGCCCCGGCGATGAGGTCGTCGACGAGCGTGGAGACGGTGGCGCGGGTGAGCCCGGTGGCGCCGGCCACTGCGGCCCGCGAGAGCGGATCCGCGCTGTTCGCCACGGTGCGCAGCACCAGCGCGAGATTATGGGCCCGCACCCCCGACTGCCGGACGGGACTCATCGGGGCGGCGGGCACCCCTTGACAGTGCCACAGCCCCGCCAAATAATTCAACCACTAAACAAATCCGCCGTGTTTCCTGGAGGTAACCGTGTCCGTCCAGCCCACCCGTGACGACAAGTTCTCCTTCGGCCTCTGGACCGTCGGCTGGACCGCCCGCGACCCCTTCGGCGAGGCGACCCGCGAGGCCCTCGACCCGGTGGAGGCCGTGCACAAGCTCGCCGAGCTCGGCGCGTACGGCATCACGTTCCACGACGACGACCTCGTGCCGTTCGGCAGCGACGCGGCGACCCGCGACGGGATCATCGGCGGCTTCAAGAAGGCCCTGGAAGAGACCGGCCTCGTCGTTCCGATGGTGACCACCAACCTGTTCACCCACCCGGTGTTCAAGGACGGCGGCTTCACCAGCAACGACCGCTCGGTCCGGCGTTACGCGCTGCGCAAGGTGCTGCGCAACATCGACCTCGCCGCCGAGCTGGGCGCGAACACGTACGTGCTGTGGGGCGGCCGCGAGGGCGCGGAGTACGACCTGGCCAAGGACATCCGTGCCGCGCTGGAGCGTTACAAGGAGGGCCTGAACCTTCTGACGCAGTACGTGACGGACAAGGGCTACGACATCAAGTTCGCGATCGAGCCGAAGCCGAACGAGCCCCGCGGCGACATCCTGCTGCCCACCGCCGGCCACGCCATCGCGTTCGTGCAGGAGATGGACCGCCCCGAGCTGTTCGGCATCAACCCCGAGGTCGGCCACGAGCAGATGTCGAACCTCAACTTCGCCCACGGCATCGCCCAGGCGCTGTGGCACAAGAAGCTGTTCCACATCGACCTCAACGGCCAGCACGGCCCGAAGTTCGACCAGGACCTGGTCTTCGGCCACGGCGACCTGCTCAACGCGTTCGCGCTGGTGGACCTGCTCGAGCACGGCTCGCCCAGCGGCGGCCCGGCCTACGACGGCCCCCGGCACTTCGACTACAAGCCGTCGCGCACCGAGGACTACGCCGGCGTCTGGGAGTCGGCCCGCGACAACATGCGCATGTACCTGCTGCTCAAGGAGCGTGCTGCGGCGTTCCGCGCCGACCCCGAGGTGCAGGAGGCGCTGGCGGCGGCCAAGGTGCTCGAGCTCGGCAAGCCGACCCTGAACGAGGGCGAGACCTACCAGGACCTGCTCGACGACAAGAGCGCGTTCGAGGAGTTCGACGTCGACGCCGCCGGTGCGCAGGGCTACCACTTCGTGCGGCTGCACCAGCTCGCGATCGACCACGTCCTCAAGGCTCGCTGAGCCCATGGCTCTGGTAGCAGGGATCGACAGCTCGACCCAGTCGTGCAAGGTCGTCATCCGGGACGCGGAGACCGGCAAGCTCGTCCGCCAGGGGCGGGCGAGCCACCCGGACGGCACCGAGGTGCACCCGCACGCCTGGTGGGACGCGCTGCAGCGGGCCATCGAGGAGGCGGGCGGCCTCGACGACGTCGCCGCCGCCTCGGTGGCCGGGCAGCAGCACGGCATGGTCGTGCTGGACGAGGCCGGGGAGGTCGTCCGCCCGGCGCTGCTGTGGAACGACACCCGCAGCGCCGGCGCGGCCGCCGACCTCGTCGAGGAGCTGGGCGGCCCCGACAAGTGGGTCGAGGCGGTCGGCATCGTGCCGGTCGCCAGCTTCACCCTCACCAAGCTGCGCTGGCTGGCGCGCAACGAGCCGGAGAACGCCGCCCGCGTGGCCTCGGTCTGCCTCCCGCACGACTGGCTCACGTGGAAGCTGGCGGGCGGCACGGGCCCGTTGTTCACCGACCGCAGCGACGCGAGCGGCACGCTCTACTGGTCGGCGAAGAGCAACGCGTACCGCCACGACCTGCTGGAACTGGGGTTCGGCCGCCGGATCGCGGTGCCCGAGGTGCTCGGCCCCACCGGGATCGCCGGCCACCTGCCCAACGGCGCGCCGCTGGGACCCGGTGCCGGGGACAACGCGGCCGCCGGGCTCGGTGCCGGGGCGCTGCCCGGCGACGTGGTCATCTCCATCGGCACCTCGGGGACGGTCTTCGTCAGCTCCGACGTCGCCCCGGAGGACCCGAGCGGCGCCGTCTCGGGCTTCGCCGACTGCACCGGCCGCTTCCTGCCGATCGTGGTCACGCTGAACGCGGCGCGGGTGCTCGATGCCGCGGCCAAGCTGCTGAACGTGGGTCACGAGGAGCTGTCGCGGCTGGCGCTGTCCGCACCCGCCGGGGCGGACGGCCTGGTCCTGGTGCCCTACCTCGAGGGCGAGCGCACTCCGAACCGGCCGGACGCGACCGGGGCGATCCACGGCCTCACGCTCAAGACCTCGGACCCGGCGCACCTGGCCCGGGCCGCTGTCGAGGGCATGCTCTGCGCGCTCGCCGACGGTCTCGACGCGCTGGTCGCGCACGGGGCCACCGCGAACCGCATCGTGCTCGTCGGAGGCGGTGCGCGCAGCGAGGCCGTACGGAAGATCGCTCCCGCGCTCTTCGGTCTTCCGGTCCTGGTCCCGCCGCCCGGCGAGTACGTCGCCGACGGCGCGGCCCGGCAGGCGGCGTGGGTCACGGCCGGTGGTGATCTCCCGCCGCAGTGGTCGGCCGAGACCCCCGAGACGTACGAGGCCCCGGGTGTTCCGCTGATCCGCGAGCAGTACGCGGAGGCCCGTGACCGGGTCGTCGACCGCAGGGGCGGCTAACCTTCGTCGGGTGAACAGGGGAGGGACCGCCCACCGGGCGTACAGCGTCGTGGTGTTCGTGGTGCTCGCGTCGCTGGACAACGT
>CAKUMG010000380.1 GCA_934667465.1 uncultured Actinoplanes sp.
GCGATCATGACGGCGTTCGTCGCCCATGCCGCCCCGTGCGCCTTGCGCCGGGGCGTTTCTCGTGTTCGGGGTCCGGCACAGCCCGCGGCTCATGAGCAACGAGAGAGGAGGGACATGGCGGACAAGCCGATCCGGGCCGACAAGGCCACTGCCGTCGCCGAGCTCACGGAGCAGTTCCGTAACTCGTCGGCCACGGTGCTGACCGAGTACCGGGGCCTCACGGTCGCCGAGATGAGCGAGCTTCGTCGTTCGCTCGGCAGTGAGACCAAGTACTCCGTGTCGAAGAACACGCTCGCGAAGCGTGCTGCGGTCGACGCGGGCATCGAAGGACTCGACGCGCTCTTCGCCGGTCCTACCGCGCTCGCGTTCGTCGGCGGTGACGTGGTCGAGGCGGCCAAGAGCCTTCGGGCCTTCGCCAAGACCAACCCCACCCTGGTGATCAAGGGCGGCGTCTTCGAGGGCAAGGCCATCTCGGCCGACGAGGTCAACAAGCTCGCCGACCTCGAGTCCCGTGAGGTGCTGCTGGCCAAGCTGGCCGGCGCCATGAAGGGCAACCTGACCAAGGCGGCGGCGACCTTCCAGGCCCCGCTCGCCCAGGTCGCACGTCTGGCAGCTGCTCTGCAGGACAAGCGCGCGCAGGACGGTTCCGCCGAGGCCTGATCCGGCCCGTGCGGAGTTCGACTTAATCGATAGTTCCAACTGAAAGGTTGCCAGACATGGCGAAGCTCAGCACCGACGAGCTGCTCGACGCGTTCAAGGAAATGACCCTCATCGAGCTCTCCGAGTTCGTGAAGCAGTTCGAAGAGGTCTTCGAGGTCACCGCCGCCGCGCCCGTCGCGATGGTTCAGGGTGGCGGCGGTGGCGGCGCGGCCGCCGAGGCCGAGCCGGAGAAGGACTCCTTCGACGTCGTCCTCGAGGCCGACGGTGGCAAGAAGATCCAGGTCATCAAGGTCGTGCGTGAGCTGACCGGCCTGGGCCTCAAGGAGGCCAAGGACGCCGTCGAGGCCGCCCCCAAGGCGATCCTCGAGGGTGTCAACAAGGAGAAGGCCGAGGAGGCCAAGGCCAAGCTCGAGGGCGAAGGCGCCAAGGTCACCCTCAAGTGATCTGAGGTTCAACCTCTTCTTCTCGCGCAGGCGGGGATCCGGCGACGGATCCCCGCCTGTCGGGTTTTCTGGGGCACCCCGGCCGCCGGCCCGGCCCCTCCGGGTAAAACCCCAGCTCAGAGAGCTTTTTCGAGCCGGTCGGAACCCCGACTTCCAAAAACCTCTTACCGCCTCATATGCTGACCAAAGGGTCCGATGCCGTCGCCTCAGGGCCACGGCGCGGGATCGACCCGCGGCACAGCCCTTGACTGTGTGTCCTGTGACAGGCACGCTGACATCAGCAAGTTTCCGCGCTTGCGACAGCCGCCCCGGGGGTAATCCTGGCTATGCCGGGTTCCCGCGGTTCGGCACCCGAGGGATGAGCGCCGCGTTCGAGCGGCCCCGCACGATGCTCCGGCCAGGTTCACGCAGGCCGGGTGGCGCGGGGACACGTTCCGCAGGCCCCCTCCGGTGTGGGCTGGACAGCGGTTAGCCGAGCGGCTACACTGCTAGTTTGCGCTGCCTTCTGCCTTGAGCCCTGCAGGGACATCCATCTGGGTGAATTCCTGGGGGTCCATTGGAGTGCCCAGGGCAGTAGACAGCGCAGAAAGCCGCACTCAGCGGTAAAGCCGTACTTAGCAGTTCAGCCGCATCAGCAGCACCGGTCCTCGGAAGGACGCATCTTGGCAGCTTCCCGCCCTGCGAAGACCAGCCGTACGTCGAGCGCATACGCTCCCCGCCGCATTTCTTTCGGCCGGATCCAAGAGCAGCTTGAGGTCCCCAACCTCCTCGCCCTCCAGACGGATTCCTTCGACTGGCTCGTGGGTAACGAGGCCTGGCAGACCCGCACGACGGACGATCCGCACGCCCACTCGGGCCTCGCAGAGATCCTCGAAGAGATCAGTCCCATTGAGGACTTCTCCGGCACCATGTCGCTGTCCTTCTCCGCTCCGCGCTTCGACGAGGTCAAGGCCTCGATCGAGGAGTGCAAGGAGAAGGACCTGACCTACTGCGCACCGCTGTTCGTGACCGCGGAGTTCACCAACAACACCACTGGCGAGATCAAGAGCCAGACCGTGTTCATGGGTGACTTCCCGATGATGACCCCCAAGGGGACGTTCGTCATCAACGGCACCGAGCGCGTCGTGGTGAGTCAGCTCGTCCGTTCGCCGGGCGTGTACTTCACCAAGGAGCCGGACAAGACCTCCGACCGCGACCTGTCCAGCGTCAAGATCATCCCGAGCCGGGGCGCCTGGCTCGAGTTCGACATCGACAAGCGCGACACCGTCGGCGTCCGCATCGACCGCAAGCGCCGGCAGGCCGTCACCGTCCTGCTCAAGGCGATCGGCTGGTCGGCGGACCAGATCCGTGAGCGTTTCGGCTGGTCCGAGCTGCTCATGACGACGCTCGAGAAGGACCACATCGCCGGGCAGGACGAGGCGCTTCTCGACATCTACCGCAAGCTCCGCCCTGGCGAGCCGCCGACGCGGGAGAACGCGCAGACCCTGCTCGACAACCTCTTCTTCAACCCGAAGAGGTACGACGTCGCCAAGGTCGGCCGTTACAAGTTCAACAAGAAGCTGGACATCGACGTCCCGATCGTCCGCGGCACCCTCACCGAAGAGGACATCGTCAAGACCGTTGACTACCTCGCCCGGCTGCACGCCGGCGAGGAAGGCTACGAGGCCGACGACATCGACCACTTCGGCAACCGGCGCCTGCGCACGGTCGGCGAGCTGATCCAGAACCAGGTTCGCGTCGGCCTCTCCCGCATGGAGCGCGTCGTCCGCGAGCGCATGACGACCCAGGACGTCGAGGCGATCACGCCGCAGACCCTGATCAACATCCGTCCCGTGGTGGCGGCGATCAAGGAGTTCTTCGGCACCTCGCAGCTGTCGCAGTTCATGGACCAGACCAACCCGCTGGCGGGCCTGACCCACCGGCGCCGGCTGAGCGCGCTCGGCCCGGGTGGTCTCTCCCGTGAGCGGGCCGGCTTCGAGGTCCGTGACGTGCACCCGTCCCACTATGGCCGGATGTGCCCGATCGAGACGCCGGAAGGCCCGAACATCGGCCTGATCGGTGCTCTCTCGACGTTCGCGCGGGTGAATCCGTTCGGTTTCGTCGAGACCCCGTACCGCAAGGTGGAGAACGGCGTGGTCACCGACCAGGTCGACTACCTCACCGCGGACGAGGAGGACCGGTTCATCAAGGCGCAGGCGAACGCCCTGCTCGCCGCCGACAACACCTTCGCCGAGGACCGCGTCCTGGTCCGCCGTAAGGGTGGTGAGGTCGACTACGTGCCCGGCACGGACGTCGACTACATGGACGTCTCGCCGCGGCAGATGACCTCCGTCGCGACCGCGATGATCCCGTTCCTTGAGCACGACGACGCCAACCGCGCGCTCATGGGCGCCAACATGCAGCGTCAGGCGGTGCCGCTGGTCAAGGCCGAGGCACCCCTGGTCGGTACGGGTATGGAGTACCGTGCCGCCGTCGACGCCGGCGACGTGGTCGTGGCCGAGGTCGGTGGCCTGGTCGAGGACCTGTGCGCCGACTACGTGACGGTGCACCAGGACGACGGCCACCGCCGCACCTACCTGCTGCACAAGTTCCGGCGCAGCAACGCGGGCTCCTGTGTCAACCAGAAGCCGGTGGTCTTCGAGGGTGACCGGGTCGAGGCCGGCCAGGTCATCGCCGACGGCCCGTGCACCGACGAGGGCGAGATGGCCCTCGGCCGGAACCTGCTCGTCGCGTTCATGTGCTGGGAAGGCCACAACTACGAGGACGCGATCATCCTGTCGCAGCGCCTCGTGCAGCAGGACGTGCTCACCTCGATCCACATCGAGGAGCACGAGGTCGACGCGCGCGACACCAAGCTCGGCCCGGAAGAGATCACCCGCGACATCCCCAACGTCAGCGAGGAAATGCTCGCCGACCTGGACGAGCGCGGCATCATCCGGATCGGTGCCGAGGTCGTGCCCGGCGACATCCTGGTCGGCAAGGTCACGCCCAAGGGTGAGACCGAGCTGACCCCGGAGGAGCGGCTGCTCCGCGCGATCTTCGGTGAGAAGGCGCGCGAGGTCCGTGACACCTCGCTGAAGGTGCCGCACGGCGAGACCGGCACGGTCATCGGCGTCCGGACCTTCTCCCGCGAGGACGGCGACGAGCTGCCCCCGGGCGTCAACGAGCTGGTCCGGGTCTACGTGGCGCAGAAGCGCAAGATCCAGGACGGCGACAAGCTCGCCGGCCGCCACGGCAACAAGGGCGTCATCTCGAAGATCCTGCCGGTCGAGGACATGCCGTTCCTGGAGGACGGCACCCCGGTCGACATCGTGCTGAACCCGCTCGGTGTGCCCTCGCGCATGAACATCGGCCAGGTCCTGGAGACCCACCTCGGGTGGATCGCCAAGACGGGCTGGGAGGTCGAGGGCGACGACGCCGACTGGAAGCGTCAGCTGCGGGCGATCGAGGCGCACGAGTCCCCCAAGGACTCGAACGTCGCGACCCCGGTCTTCGACGGTGCGCAGGAGGAGGAGATCAAGGGCCTCCTCGAGTCGACGATCGTCAACCGTGACGGGAAGCGGCTGGTCAACGGCGACGGCAAGGCGCAGCTCTTCGACGGTCGCTCCGGCGAGCCGCTGCCCGACCCGATCTCCGTCGGCTACGTGTACATCCTGAAGCTGAACCACCTGGTCGATGACAAGATCCACGCTCGCTCGACCGGGCCGTACTCGATGATCACGCAGCAGCCGCTGGGTGGTAAGGCGCAGTTCGGTGGCCAGCGCTTCGGTGAGATGGAGTGCTGGGCGATGCAGGCCTACGGTGCGGCCTACGCACTGCAGGAGCTGCTCACCATCAAGTCCGACGACGTGCTCGGCCGCGTGAAGGTCTACGAGGCCATCGTCAAGGGCGAGAACATCCCGGAGCCGGGTATCCCCGAGTCCTTCAAGGTGCTGCTCAAGGAGCTGCAGTCGCTGTGCCTGAACGTCGAGGTGCTTTCCAGCGACGGCGTGGCCCTCGAGATGCGCGAGACGGACGACGAGGTCTTCCGGGCCGCGGAGGAACTCGGCATCGACCTGTCCCGGCGCCCGAACGAGGGCGTCAGCAGCGTCGAAGAGATCTGACGGAGTGCGTCCCCGGTGAGTGACAACCCACCGGGGACGCCCCCCGCCGGCCTGGAATTCATCCGAGCAAGGAAACACGAGGGATAGACCAAGTGCTGGACGTCAACTTCTTCGACGAGTTGCGCATCGGCCTGGCCACCGCTGACGACATCCGTCAGTGGTCGCACGGCGAGGTCAAGAAGCCCGAGACGATCAACTACCGCACCCTCAAGCCCGAGAAGGACGGACTCTTCTGCGAGAAGATCTTCGGTCCGCAGCGGGACTGGGAGTGCTACTGCGGCAAGTACAAGCGGGTCCGGTTCAAGGGCATCATCTGCGAGCGCTGCGGCGTCGAGGTGACCCGCGCCAAGGTCCGCCGCGAGCGGATGGGCCACATCGAGCTGGCCGCTCCGGTCACCCACATCTGGTTCTTCAAGGGCGTCCCCTCGCGCCTGGGCTACCTGCTCGACCTGGCGCCCAAGGACCTCGAGAAGATCATCTACTTCGCGGCCTACATGATCACCTCGGTCGACGACGAGGCGCGCCACCGCGACCTCCCGACCATCGAGGCCGAGATCAGCGCCGAGAAGTCGAACCTCGAGGGCCAGCGCGACGCCAACGTCGAGGCCCGCCAGCAGAAGCTCGAGGCCGACCTGGCCGAGCTCGAGGCGGAGGGCGCCAAGTCCGACGTCCGCCGCAAGGTCCGCGAGGGTGGCGAGCGCGAGATGCGCCAGCTCCGCGACCGCTCGCAGCGCGAGATCGACCGCCTCGACGAGGTGATGGACACCTTCCGCAAGCTGGAGATCAAGCAGCTCATCGCGGACGAGAGCCTCTACCGCGAGCTGCGCGACCGCTTCGGCGAGTACTTCGAGGGCGGCATGGGCGCTGCGTCGCTGCAGAAGCTGCTGGCCGGCTTCGACCTCGACGCCGAGGCCGCCTCGCTGCGCGAGACCATCCGCAGCGGCAAGGGCCAGCGCAAGCTGCGCGCCCTCAAGCGGCTGAAGGTCGTCGCGGCGTTCC
>CAKUMG010000381.1 GCA_934667465.1 uncultured Actinoplanes sp.
AATCCCTGCGGGAAGCCTCGGGACCGGCATCAACGCCATCCACGAGGAAGGGACGCAATGCAGCAGTTCGATCTCCACCAGGGTGACCGCATCGTCAGCCCGAACGCCACCGCCAACGGCGTTCCCGGCCGCTCCATCTCCGTACGCACCGACCTGGGCAACCCGGTGACGGCCTGGCAGCCGGCCGGGAACATCGCCGGCGACGAGCGGTTCTTCTGCCACGGCTACTCGCTGGGCACCTTCGGCCGCTGGGGATACACGGTCTGGGGCGGATTCATGGCCACCGTGCTCGCCGACGAATACCAGACGCTGGGCCAGCTGGACCGCATCAGCCGGACGGCGGCGAACCAGAACCCGGTCGTGCCCGGCGACATCCTCGTCTGGTGGCTCGGCGGCAAGGACGCCTACCACTCAGCCGTGATCGACGAGCCGGTCTACCTGCCCGACGGCCCCCTGGACAAGGACAACACGGCGGTCGGCTCGAAGACCGGCACGGGACCGCTGTGGCGGGGCCATCTCGCCAGGGACGTGAAGGAGCAGTACAAGCCGGCGGCGTACATCGAGGTCTACCGCCGCAACGCCTGACCTGACGTGACGCGCCTGCCGGGGAAGGCGCGTCCCCTGGGGCCGCGCCGGTCCGTGTACTCAAATGCCATACCGCCTCCCCCGCTCAGCGCGTTGACGAGTGGCTGAGCGGGGACCAACCGTGGCGAGAAGCCGGGCAGCGCAATCACCCCGACTCGCCGGGGGAGACCCAGTTGTGCCAGGCGAGCAGGGCGTCGGCGTCGGCAGCTCGCATCAGGACCTCCATACCCGCGGAACGGGTCATGAGGGAGCACGACATTATTCTGCGGATCATGGCGGCCGTCGTCGCTCCGGTCGGTCAGACGGTCGGCGAGGTCGGCTATGCTCATCGCCTGGTAAGCCGCGTTCGCCTCACTCCGAACCGGGGACACTTCGCGCCATCGCTCATCTGGCGGATGGGTTCTCCACCATGCCCACACTGAACGGCAGTGCCCGCATGAACCGGGCAGTTCTGTCGTCGTCCACCGCCCGCGCCATCCGTTCGAGCAGTTGCATGAACTCAAGCCGGTCATCGCCGGAGAGCTTCAGCAGTTCGTACCCGATGTTCTCGAGGCCACGCACCGCAGTATCGGGGTCGACCTGCTCGGGCTCACTTTCCTCGAGCACCATCATCGCGGCCACGACCGCGTTGACCAAGGGTTCCACATTCATACCGAGAAGCCTGCCCCTTGCCCCGGCTCGCCGGGAGAGAACCAGTTGTGGCGTCAGCCCGGGCAGTGACCCTGGCAGCGCGTAGAAGCCGGCACCGCCCGTGGACTCCTCCTCCTGGCACTCCTCGACCGCCGGCTCCCACCGACCCGAGATCATCGGCGCACCCTATCCGAACCTCTCGACCTCGTGGCCGGCCTGCCCGAACAGGCCCTCCACCGGCGGCGGCACGATCTCGCCCACAAGCACCTTGTAGAGAACCTCGGTCGCCGGCATCTCGTACGGGTACCACCCGGTCAGGTCACCATCGACCAGAACCACGCCCCACTTCTCCGGAGCAACCGCGGGGTCGGCCCGCCAGTAGAAGTAAGCGGCATCCACACTCGCGAAAGCAATCAACCTCCGCCTACCGGCGAGATACTCCTCCCGCAGCGGTACCCCGCCCCGCCGCAGGATCGTCCACGCCTCCTCCCGCTCGCGGACAAGCGAACCGAGGTCCCCGGCCTCGACGTCGTCCGGCCCGTAGACGGTCAGCCACTCGTCGACGATGATCGACCCGGTCCGGCTCACCAGCGACCTGCAATCCTCCGGCAGCGCCAGCCCGATCGCCTCCTCCACCGCCGCCCACCGGTCTGCGGACAGGGGCGGAACCTCGCCGAGCTGCCCGGCGAGGAGCCGGACGGTGCGATCCGCGTACGACGGCATGGTTTCCTCTCTCATTCCGACTCCCGGCAGACATCGACGAGTCCACGATGCTATTGCCGCCCCGCCGGAAGCCGGCGGCAGCCCCACCGCGCCGGTCGCGGTGGGGCTGGTTCGTTGCGCGGTGTCAGCCGACGACGCCGGTGCCCGGGACCTTGGTGGGGAGGCCCTTGCGAGAGCGTTCCGTACGCAGCGCCTGGTCCACGATGTCCCACACCGTGACCGCGATGATCACCACGATCACCGCCCGCGTCGTCCAGTCCTTCACGCTGCCGTCACCCGCGGTGGCGAAGGCGAAGTCCGGGTTGAAGAAGCGGTCCGTGGCCAGCAGCCAGACCATCGGCACCGCACCGGCCACGCCCAGCAGCGCGTTGACCGCGGTCGTGGCGTGGGTGCGGACCCGCGCCCGGCCGGTCCAGATCGCGTAGCCGCCCTCGAGGAGCAGGACACCGATCAGGTACGGCCACCAGAAGGACCAGTTCGCCGGGTCGAGCACGGGCTCGGCGGTGAACGTGAACTGCTGCAGCACCAGGGCGGCGATCAGCAGCACGATCCAGGACAGGTCGACGACCAGTTGCCCGCCGGTGTGCCGCCCGTCGTCGTACTGCGGGAGGTTCTGCGGGCGCCAGGGCAGGCCCAGTTCGGCGCGGCCGGCGCCGGTGCGCTCGATGATGACGAACACCAGCGTCGTCCAGAACGTCAGGTGCACGCCCGCGGTGAGGATCGCGCCGATCCCGGCACCGATCGCGTCGCCGATGTCGCCGCCGTCGATGACCTCGGCGGCCACGGCCACCACGACGATGATCGGGAGGACCGTGGTGAGGAGCAGCCGGAGCAGGCGCCGCCACGGACCGTACAGCTCGGGGCCGAGCAGGTAGGTGCGCCGGTCGGCGTAGCTGTCGGCCAGCCGCTCGGGGTCGCCGAGCTCCAGCAGCGTCTGCTCGACCGCGGCGTCGTAGTCGGTGCCGGCGTCGACCCGGGCGTCGACGGCGTCGGCGATGGAGGCGCGGAGCTCCCGGTCGATGTCGGTGCGCTGCTGCTCCGGGACACGGCGCAGCGCGGTGAGGACGTAACGGTCGACGAGGCTGGTCATCGCTGCTCCCCTGGAGTCGTGGCGGTGGTGCCGAGGTCGCTGACGGCGCGGTCGAGCCGCGCCCATTCGGCGCGCAGGGCGGTCGCGACCGCGTCGCCCTGGTCGGTGGTCCGGTAGAACTTGCGCGGCCGGGCCTCGTCGGTGTTCCACTCGCTGGTCAGCAGGCCCTGGGACTCGAGCCGGCGCAGCAGTGGATAGAGCGTGTTGGCCTCCACCTCGAAGCCGGCCGCGCTCAACGTCTCCAGCAGCGAATATCCGTATCCCGGCGAGCGGAGCACGGTGAGGCTGGCGACGACGACGGTCCCGCGGCGCAGCTCCTGCAAGTGGCTGGAGAGCGTCGCATCCATTGTCATGCCAGAAACGATACTGTGTCTGGCACACTATAGCAACGCAATACAGCGTTGTTTCTGTGCGATCATCGTGCGCGGGCTTGCCGGGCGGCCGCATCGGGCCGGACATGACGACGGCCGGGCGGCCCGTGTCGGGGCTGGACATGACGACGGCCGGGCGCGGAATCCGCACCCGGCCGTCATTGCCGAAAACCTGTTACTCGGTGAAGGCTGCGCTCTGCGAGAGCTTGGCCAGGTCGAGCTTCGTGGCACCCTGCGGCACGTCGATCGGGGCGCCCGTGGTCACCTCGATGCGCAGCGCTGCGCGGCCCGCGGCACCGTCGATGAACTGCAGGATGTTGACCTCGGCGGCGGTGAACTTGCCGTCGGCGACCCACAGGTCGATGACGATCGGCTTGTCGGCCGGCTCCTTGCCGAGCTCGCGGGCGAGGCTCTCGCCGGCCTGCGGCTCGACGGCGGTCAACAGACGCTTCACTTCCGCGTACGCCTTCGTGGTGGACGAGGTGACGACGATGTGGTCCTCGTCGGCGTCGTCCCGCACGACCTGCGCGCCCTCGAGCAGGTTGGTGGCGCTGGCCTGCAGCTCGCCGAGCATCTTCGCGGCGTCCGGGTCCTCCCCGGCGGGCGTCGCGCCGGCCAGCGCCGTCGCCTCGCTGGGGTCGACCGAGACCCACTTGCCGTCGAACAGGTCACCGAGCTCCGGCACCTCGCTCGTGAGCGCCTGGCGCATCTCGCTGATGTCGCCGAGCTCGAACTGCTGCGCGATGTCGGCCACCGGCACCTTCGCGTACAGCAGCTTGTCGGCGAAGCGCAGCTCGGTGCCCGCGACGCCGTCGATGGTGGCCGCGACCGAGCTGCGGTCGTCCTCGGCGCCGGCGCCCGCCTTGTCGTACGCGATCGTGAACGACGAGTTGAGCACCTTGCGCAGCGTCGTCTCGTCCATCTGGTCGTCGGCGGCCGTCTTGTCCTTGGCCTCCTGCGCCTTGATGGCGGCCAGCAGCTCGTCGGCGTTGCCGCCGAGCTTGAGCGTGAAGCCGGCCTGCTGCGCCTCGGACAGGTGCTGGGCGGCGGTGCGCAGCTCCAGCTTCGGCTCGATCGCCCGGACCTGCTCGCCGGCGCATCCCGCGGCGACCAGGACTGCGGCCGCGGCGGCGGTGCCGATGAGGAAACGCTTCATGTGTGGGGTCCCCGTTCCGTAAAAGTCCCTCCCATAGTGACGGTGGACGCAAGTCGATTCATTGCCTGCCCTTCGGCCGGACCATCCCCCCGTACGGCCACCGCCGCGTGCCCATTCGGCCGAGGTCGGGCCGTGAGCTGCCGCTATATCCGGGGCGGGGGGAAAGTGTCGTACCCGGCCGCTACGGTTCCTGCCATCGATCCGCCGCGTGCGCGCACCGGCGGCGATGCGACCCTGCCCGCCTCCCGAGAGGACGCCCCATGCCGGCCGACACGACCTATCTCGAACTCTCCGAGGATTCCGGGAGCGCGCACAAGTTCTACGAGGTCACCGTCGACGGCACCGAGCTGACCATCCGCTATGGACGGATCGGCGACCGGGGCCAGGTGAAACAGGCGTCCTACGCGAGCACCGACAAGGCCCGCTCCGAGGCCGCCAAGAAGATCGGGGAGAAGGTCCGCAAGGGGTACGCCCCTGCGGTGGCCGGCGGCCGGCAGAAGCGCTCGGTGTCGCGGCGCCAGATCGTCAGCACCCGCTCGACCGCGCACCGCGCCCCGGTGCTGTGGCGCTACTCGTCGGGCAGCCCGGCGTTCGGCATCTTCGTCGACGGCGACGTGTGCATGGTCGGCAACGAGAGCGGCCTGATCACCACGCTGAGCCATGACGCCGAGGTGCTGCAGCAGTTCCGGCTGCCCGAGGGCGTCAAGTGCATCGTGGCCGACGACGAGTGGCTCTACGCCGGCTGTGACGACGGCAACGTCTACGACCTGACCGGCAAGGTGCCCCGCCTGGCCTACCGGATCGCCCCCGAGATCGACATCTACTGGCTCGACATCCACGACGGCGTGCTCGGGGTCTCCGACGCGGGCGGCGGCCTGTCCGCGATCGATCACGAGGACGAGTTCCTGTGGCGCCGGCCCGGCCGGGGCACGTCGGCCTGGATGGTGCGCTGCGACGACGGTGCCGTGCACCACGGCCACTCCGCCGGCGTGACGAGCTACGACTGGCGTACGGGCAAGGAGCTGTGGCACACCGGCACCGGCGCGGTCCTGTTCGGCTGGCAGGAGCGCGACACGCTGTATGCGGGCACCGCCACCCGCCAGGTCGTCGAGCTCGGCAAGGACGGCACGCACCGCCAGACGTACCGCTGCGACGCCCCGGTCTACTCGTGCGCCACCGCCGAGGACGGCCGCTACGTGTTCGCCGGCGACGGCGCCTCGTCGATCTACTGCTTCGACGCGGCCGGCAACCGGCTCTGGAAGCTCGGCACCGGGTGCGGCTCCGCCTACTCCATGCAGTACCGCGACGAGCGCCTTTACATCGTCACCACTGACGGCACGCTGGCCTGCATCGACGCCTCCGAGACGGCGATCCGGTCGGCGGTCGCGGGCACCGTGCCGCAGGCCGTCGACGTCAAGGCCCCGCCACGCATGCCGGCCCTGACCCCGTCCACCACCGTCGAGATCGCCCACGACGTCGCCGGCGGCGTGGTCGTCGAGTGCGTCGAGGAGCACGGGCGCCTGCGCATCCGGGTCGTGTCGTCCGGCTACCACCCGGACTGGCAGGTCCAGTTCCCCAAGGGCATCCGCGAGCCCGGCGCGCGCTACGTCGTCTCCGGCATCCGCGAGGCCGC
>CAKUMG010000382.1 GCA_934667465.1 uncultured Actinoplanes sp.
CGTTCCAGGTGGTCTCGGTGTGAATGACGCCGGTGGCCGGGTCGGCGATCAGCGTGGTGCCGCCGCACGCGAGCACGAGCGGGTGCGACGACGGGTACATCACGTGCGAGCCGCCGTCGCCCACCCCGGCGCCGCTGCCGTCGTCGCCGGTCGCGGCCACGACGGTGACGCCCAGGGCGGCCGCGTCCTCGAACACCTCGTCGAGCGCGCGCCGGAACGGGGTGGTGAACGCCAGCTCGGGCGCGCCCCAGCTGATCGAGACCACTGTCGGCGGTTCGGCGGCGTGCACGGCCGCGGCGGTGGCGCGCAGGATGCCGCGGTCGTTGTTGCGGCAGAAGTACGCCCGGAGCAGCGCGCCCGGCGCCAGCGCGCCCGCGATCTGGAGGTCCAGGGTGGCCTCGCGGTCGGCCTGCGGCGCGGCCACGCCGGGGGTGTTCGCGACCCCCTCGACGCCGACGTCCTCGATGCGCGGGGCGCTCAGGCCCAGGTCGTCGAAGTAGAGCGCCATGTCGGCGGGGTGGTAGCCGCCCTCGACACAGATGACCGCGATCGTCTGACCGGTCCCGTCGAGGTGGCCGGGGAAGCCGTACACCGCGCCGACCTCGGGGGCGGTGTAGACGATCCGGGGCCGGGACTCGATGGTCTGCAGCTGCGGGCGCATCCGCGGGACGTCGTCGAGGCCCATGGCGTACGAGATGGCCTCCGCAGTGAAGGTCTCCAGCAACTCGGCGGGGCCGCTCACCGTGACGTGGCGCGCCGCGGGGCTGACCTCGGCGATCGTCAGGCCGGCCGCCCGCGCCGCGCGCGTGACCTGCTCGACGTCGGCCGGATCGGCGCCGTGGCGCTCGGCCAGCTGCGCCGGGGTGACCCGCGCGACGCCGCTGACCAGCTCCGCGGGCATGGCCTGCCGGCGCCGCAGGACCAGGGTGATCCTGGGGTCGGGTGCCTCGACGGTCACCGTCACGCCTCCCCGCCGCCGGCACTGTGGACCGGGACAGGGTACGGCACCCGCGCCCGCCTCGGGGGGCCGCAGATGCACGCCGGGCCGCCCCGCGCGGCCCGGCGTCCGCCGGTGATCCGTTCCCCCCGTCGAAGAGCGGATCATCCCCTGTGTAGCAACCGCCGGGACCGCTACGCTCGTCGCTTTCCGCCGATCAATCAAAGGCCGGACAAAGGCCGGGTTCCGACAGGGGGCGTGCGGTGGGGCGTGCGGAACGACAGCTCGACCCGGAGGCCGGTGAGATACCGCGTTTCGCCTGGGATCTGCGGCAGCTGCGGATCAAGGCGGGCAAGCCGAGCTACCGGGTGCTGGCCTCGCGCGTGCACTACTCCGCGTCGATGCTCTCCGAGGCCGCCGCCGGGCAGACCCTGCCCTCGCTGGCGGTGACGCTCGCCTACGTCCGTGGCTGCGGCGGCGACGTCCGGGAGTGGGAGAGCCGCTGGCACCGCCTGGCTGCCGCGCCCGCCCCGGCGCCCGATCCGCAGGCTGCGCCGCCGCCCTACCTCGGGCTGTCGACGTTCCAGGCGGGCGACGCGGCGTTGTTCTTCGGCCGCGACGCGCTGGTCGCCGAGCTGACCGGGCGGTTGGAGACCGACCCGTTCCTCGCCGTCTTCGGCGCGTCGGGCAGCGGCAAGTCGTCGCTGCTGCGCGCGGGCCTGATGCCGGCGCTCGGGCCGGCGTGCCAGCTGCTGACGCCGGGCGTGGAACCTCTGCAGGAGCTGGCCGCGGCGCTGGCCACCCTGCAGGGCACGCCCGCCGCGGCGCTGCACGCCGACCTGCGCGCCGACCCGGGCAGCGCTGCTCTCGCGGTCCGGCAGGTCCTCGCCGCGCGGGGTGGCGGGGCCGGCCGCCTGGTGCTCGTGGTCGACCAGTTCGAGGAGGTCTTCACGCTCTGCCGCGACGAGACCACCCGCCGGCTGTTCCTGGAGTGCCTGCTCGCCGTGGTCGCGGGCGCCGCCGACCGGGCGCGGGTCGTGATCGGCGTACGGGCCGACTTCTATCCGCACTGCGCGGCCCACCCGGGGCTGGTGGCGGCGCTGCGGGACCGGCAGGTGCTGGTCGGGCCGATGACCGACGCGGAGCTGCGCTCGGTGGTCACCGGGCCGGCCGCCACCGCCGGGTGCGTGGCCGAGGCGGCGCTGGTCGACGCCGTGCTGGCCGACGTGGCGGGGCAGCCGGGCGCGCTGCCGCTGGTCTCGCACGCCCTGCTGGAGACGTGGCAGCGCCGCGAGGGCACGCTGCTCACCCTGGCGGCCTACCGGGAGGCGGGCGGGGTCGCGGAGGCGGTCGCCCGGACTGCGGAACGCGTCTTCGACGAGCTCGATCCGGACCAGCGCGGGGTCGCCAGGGACGTGTTCCTGCGGCTCACCGCGCTCGGTGAGGGCACCGAGGACACGCGCAGGCACGCCGCGTACGAGGAGATCGCCTCTGCCTCCGCAGTGGTGGACCGGCTCACCGCCGCCCGGCTGGTCACCCGCGACGAGCGGACCGTGACTGTCGCCCACGAGGTGCTGATCCGGCGCTGGCCCCGGCTGCGCGGCTGGCTCGCCGCCGACCGCGACCAGCTGCGCGCGCACCGGCGGCTCACCGAGGCCACCGCCGAGTGGCAGCAGCACGACCGCGACGACGCGTTCCTCTGGCGGGGCAGCCGGCTCGCCGCCTGGCACGATCGCCCGGCCGGCGGGCTCAACGACGCCGAGCTGGCGTTCCTGACCGCCGGCCGGCGCGTCGAGGCGAGGGAAAGACAAGCCCGCATCCGCCGTACGCGGGGAGCGGCGGCCCTGATCGGCCTCGCGACCGTGATCGTCACCGTGCTCGCCACCGTCGGTACCGTGCAGGCGCGCCGCGCGGCGGGCGAACGCGACCTGGCCGTGTCGCACGAACTCGCCGCGGCGTCCCGCGAGCAGCTCGCGCTCAAGCCGGAACTGGCCCTGCTCCTGGCCCGGCGGGCCGTCGACATCCGGCCCACGCCCGCGGCCGAGGCGGCGTTGCGGCAGGCCACCGCCCAGATCCGGGTGCGCGCGGTGCTGCCCGCCGGCACGGACCAGGTGTTCGGCGTCGCGCACAGCCCGGACGGCGCGTGGACGGCCACCAGCGGCGACGACGGGACGCTGCGGATCTGGGCGCGCGACGGGCGCGGGATCGCCGCCGGGCGGCCGCGCGTGCTGACCGGCCACGAGAGCGAGGTGTGGAGCCCGGTGTTCAGCCCCGACTCCACCCGGGTGGCCGCCGGCGGCATCGACGGGGTGGTGACCGTGTGGGAGCTGGGCAGCGGGTCGAAGCGGGCCTTCTCCGCCGCCGGTCCCGAGGTGTGGGGGGTGGCGTTCAGCCCCGACGGGCGCCGGCTGGCCGCCGCGGCGGACGACGGCACCGTCCGGATCTGGGACGCGCTGCGCGGCGGTGCCCCGCTGACCGTGCTGCGCGGGCCGAGCCGGCAGCTCGGGGTCGCGTTCAGCCCCGACGGGCGGCACCTTGCGGCAGGCGACGGCGACGGTGTGATCCGGCTGTGGGCCGTCGCGGGGACGGGCTTCGGTGCGCCGCGGCTGCTGCGCGGGCCGGCTACGTCGGTGGAGAGCCTGGCGTTCAGCCCCGACAGTGCGGCGATCGCGGGGGCGAGCACCGACGGCACCGTACGGGTGTGGCGGCTGCTCGGCAGCGGCGACGACGCGGTCACGTTGCGCGGCGACGGGTCGGGCACGGCGGAGACGGTCGCGTTCAGCCCCGACGGGCGGCGGGTGGCGACCGGGGGCAGCGACGGGACCCTGCGGATCTTCCAGGCGGGCGGGGACGCCGATCCGCTCGTGCTGCCCGGGCACGACGGGCCGATCTGGAGCGTCGCGTTCAGCCCGGACGGGGCGTGGGTGGCCAGCGGGAGCGGGGACGGGACCGTGCGGTTCTGGGATCCGGGGAGCTCGGCGCTGTTGCGGGGGCACGAGGGGGCGGTGTGGGCTGTCACTTCCGGGGTGGCGGGCGGGCGGCTGGTGAGCGGGGGCGCCGACGGGAGCGTGCGGGTGTGGGGCGGGTCCCGCGCTGCCGCTTCCGCCGGGCCTGTCGCTTCCGGGGCCGTTTCCGCCGGGCCTGTCTCTTCCGGGCTTTCCGGGCGCGTTCTGGCGGGGCACGAGGGTGATGTGGTCGGGCTGGCGGCGAGTCCGGACGGCCTGCGGGTGGCGAGCGCGGGCATGGACGGCACCGCGCGGGTCTGGGAGGTGGACACCGGCGAGGCGACCGTGCTGAAGGGGCACGACGGGGCGGTGTGGCAGGCCGCGTTCCTCCCGGACGGCCGCTCGCTGGTCACCGGCGGCACCGACGGCACGGTCCGCGTCTGGGACCTGAGCGCCGGCACGGACACGGTCCTGGGCAGGCACGACGGCGCGGTCCGGACGGTCGCGGCCTCTCCCGACGGGCGGCACGTCGCCAGCGGCGGGCGGGACGGCACGGTGCGGCTGTGGGACCGTACGACCGGGGCCGCCGCCACCGTCCTGCACGGCCACCAGGGCGGGCTGATCTTCCAGGTGGCGTTCAGCCCCGACGGCCGTACGGTCGCCAGCGGTGGCCACGACGGCACGCTGCGCCTCTGGACGGTGGGCACGTCCGGCCACGAACATCGCATCCTGCGCGGCCACCGCGGCGCGGTCTGGTCGGTCGCCTGGCGCCCCGACGGACGGATGCTCATCACCAGCGGCGACGACGGCGGCGTGCGCCTGTGGGACGTGGCGACGGGCTCGGCCGTGACCCTGCGTGGCTTCGGCTCCCCGGCGGAGGGCACGGCCTTCGGCCCCGGCCCGGGTGAGCTGGCCACGGTCCACGACGACGGCACCACCCGCATCACACCCTGCGACGTCTGCGGATCGCTGGACGAGCTGCGGCGTACGGCCGAACGCCTCACGATCCGCGACTTCACCACCGAGGAACGTCACACCTACCTCGACTGAGCAGGCGCGCCACGTTCTGATCATTCACAGCACCCAGCTTCCCGGCCGGTGGAGCGCCCGGCCATACGCCGCCGGGTCTCGTGCATACGCGTCCGGGTCGGTCAGGGTGGGAGTGCCACGCCCTGGTTCACCATCGCCAGCTCGCCCACAGTGGAGGAAGCGCGGGGGCCGGAACGAAGGGACGCGCATGGTCATGGTGGACGAGCGGCGCCGCTACCCGGTGAGCGGGCCGCAGCTGTGGAAGCGCCTGAGCGATTTCTACTCCCTGGACTGGCTGCCGGCGGTCACATCGACGCGGGCGTTGCCGGAGCTGCGTACGCGGAGTGCGATCCTGCCCGGCGGCGGCGAGATCACCGAAGCGCTCGTGGAGGAGGGCGACCAGTTCCACCGCTACGTCGTCCTGGGCGGCGGTCCCCTGCCGGTGCGCGACTTCGAGGCCACGCTCCGGGTCCGCGACGTGGACGACTCCGCCTGCGAGGTCGTCTGGCAGGCCCGCTTCGAGGCACACGGCCTCAGCGAACCCGACGCCCGCGCCGTCATCGAGCGCATCTTCCGCGACGGCCTCGACCACCTCGCCCAGCTCCAGGGAACACTCGGCGGCGCCCGGCAGAATGGCAGCGGCTCAGCATGAATCGTGGCGGCGAACAGCGCCCCGACATCTCCTCGATTCTCCAGGGAAACCCTTTCCGCAGTGGCAATCGAAACCCAGCTGGATGACGATAGAGGGACCGTCCCGCCGGCTTTATTATGTGCCGGCAGACTCTTCGGTTTCGGGCCGGCCGGATCGCGACGCCACCATTGGACTGTGCCGGTGCCGGTCGCGGGCCCGGCACCCGGTCGTGGGTGACACCCAGCTTCGCATCGGTGCCGAGCCGCGCGGCCGTCATCGTCTCGACCGGCGGAAGCGCCGTCGCCGGGGCCGCCGGGGTTGCTTCGGTCGGAGCCGGCGCTGCGACCTGGGCGGCGGGCGCCGGGGCGGAAATCGGGGCGGCGTCCGGCGCCGGACCCGGCGGCAGGAACGCGGGCTGTTCCGGCAGCGCCACCGCGATGCGCACCCCGCCGATGACGCGACCCCCCGCCACACCCGCGGGCTGACCGCCGGCATCGCCGTACACCCGGCGCAGACGCTCGGTGTGATGGCGGAACTTGCCCCACGCACGCCGGACCAGATGCTCACGACGGAACTCCTCACGCTCCACCGAATAGCGACGCGACCTCGTCCGGTCGCGCATCTCGGCCACCTCCACCGCCG
>CAKUMG010000383.1 GCA_934667465.1 uncultured Actinoplanes sp.
GAGGCACACCGGGCCCGCAAGGCCTTGTTCATCTCCCTTCTCATGGGCGACGGCATCGACGAGGCGGCGAAGGTCACCGGGGAGGCGTTCGACGAGGCCGCCGCGTCGTGGCGGGGCGCCGGCCCGGTCACGCTGTTCGACGGGACCGCGAAGGTGATCGCCCGCGGGATGACGCGCTGGACGGGCGTCCCCGTGACCGGCCCGGAGGCCGACGACCTGGCGGCGGACCTGGTCGCGATGGTGGACGGCTTCGCCACGGTCGGGCCGCGGCACTGGCGGGCGCTGGCGGCCCGTCGCCGCCGCGAGCGCTGGCTGGCGTCGATGATCGAGCGCGTACGAACCAAGGAGCTCACCGCCGACCCGGACTCCGCGCTCGCCCGGGTCGCGTTCTTCGCGGAAGACGGCGGGCTGCTCGATGCCCGTACGGCCGCGGTCGAGCTCCTCAACATCATCCGGCCCGCGACGGCGGTCGCGTGGTTCGCCGCCTACGCCGGTCACGCGCTGGACCGCCGGCCCTCGAACGCCGCCCGCCTGCGCGCGGGTGACGACGGCTTCACCACCGCGTTCGTGCACGAGGTGCGCCGCTTCTACCCGTTCGCCCCGTTCCTCGGCGGCCGGGCCACCCGTGACCTGACGTTCCGCGGCGAGCCCGTCCCGAAGGGCGCGCTGGTACTCCTCGACGTGTACGGCCAGAACCACGACCCGGCGCTGTGGCCGAACCCGTACGAGTTCCGCCCCGAGCGCTTCCTCGACCGCACGCCGGGCGAGTTCGACCTGATCCCGCAGGGCGGCGGCGACCCGCGCACCGGCCACCGCTGCCCCGGCGAGAAGATGACGATGGCGCTGCTGGGCACGCTGGCGCAGCGCATCGCCCGGCTCGACCACTTCCTGATCCCGCAGGACCTCTCGATCGACCTGAGCCGGATCCCCGCCCGGGTCGCGAGCGGGGTCCGGATCGTCGCACCGTGAACGGACGTCACGCCGTGAAGAGACAGCGCCGCAAGAAGGCGGCGCCGTGAAAAGAACGGTCAGTCCCGCCAGGCGATCGCCGGGTCGGGGTGGAAAGCGACGCCCTGGTGCCGCCACCGCGGCGCCCACCCGGCGAGCCGCCCGCGGAACGACTCCCAGTCCCGCCCCTCCCGCGCCGACCAGGCGATCTCCGCGATCGCCCCGATCCGCGGGAACACCATGGCCTGCACGTCCGCGCGGCTGCGCAGCGTCTCGGACCACAGCGGCGCCTCGACGCCGAGCAGCGACTCCTCGCCCACCCCGGGGAGGCGGTCGGCCGGGTCCCAGCCGTAGGCCCGCTCGACGGGCAGCAGCCCCGCCCAGTCCAGGCCGAGCCGGTCGTCAGCGGTGTACTTCATGTCGATGTACGCCCGGTCGGCCGGCGACATGATCACCTTGGTGCCCGCGGCCGCGGCCCGGGCGGTGTTCTCGTCGGTGGCCTCGATCCGCCAGAACTGGACGACCGCCTCCGGGGGCAGGTCCACGGCCGCCATCTCGTGCCAGCCGACCGGCCGCTTCCCCAGCGCCACGACCATCGGGAGCACCCGGCCGAGCAGGAGCTTGTAGTCCTCCGCCGTGGTGGCCTGCGCCTCGTCGCCGCCGATGTGCAGATAGGGCCCGGGGGTCAGCTCGGCCACCTCGCGCAGCACGTCGGCGACGAACGCGTACGTCTCCTCCTTGCCCGCGACGAGCGAGCTGTAGCCGACCGCCATGTCGGTGCGCGGCTGGGGCGCGACGCCGTCCGCGGTGAGCTCGGGATAGGCGACCTGGGCCGCGTTGACGTGCCCCGGCAGGTCGATCTCGGGCACCACTGTCACGAAGCGCTCGGCGGCGTAGGCCACGATCTCCGCGTACTCCGCCTTGGTGTAGAAGCCCGGACCCACGCCGTCGACGCCGGTGCCCTCGCCGCCGCTGAGCGCGGTGAGCTTGGGCCAGCTGTCGATCTCGAGCCGCCAGCCCTGGTCGTCGGTGAGGTGCAGGTGCAGGTGGTTCAGCTTGAACAGCACGATCGCGTCCACGAACGACTTGACGTCGTCGACGCCGAAGAAGTGCCGGGCCACGTCGAGCATGATGCCGCGGTAGGCGAACCGCGGGCGGTCCTCGATCAGCCCGCCGGGCACGGTCCACACCGCGTCCTGGCGGGTGCTTGCGAGCGCCTCCGCGGGGAGCAGCTGCCGCAGGGTCTGCACCCCGTGGAACAGGCCCGCGGGGTCACCGCCGGTGAGCGTGACGCCGGTCGGGGTCACTTCCAGCCGGTACGCGTCCGCGCCGAGCCCGCCGTCGAGCAGCAACACGATCGCCCCGGAGCCGGAGCCCGAGCCCGAGCCGCTGACGGGCAGCGCGAAGCCGGTCGGTGCGCGCAGGACGCCCGCGAGGTAGTCCGCGACGGTTTCCGTGCCGGGCTCGGTGCGCACCGCCGTACCGGAGCCGATCGTGAAATCCGCCGCCGGATCGGGCCGCACCAGGCCCGGCACCGGTATGACATCGCCCAGTTCTCTCGTCACCGTCACGCCCTCCTCGCCGGGACCGCCGGTCGGCCCGGGGAAACTTTAAACTACCTTTCCAGTTTCCGCCGGTCGCACCTTCTACCCTCACGGTATGACGATCACGACCCGGCGGGCGTCGCCGGACGACGCGGAGACCCTGCACGAGCTCGCCGCGCGGACGTTTCCGCTCGCGGCACCGGCGGACACGCCCCGCGCGGACGTCGAGGCGTTCATCGCGCAGAACCTGTCGGTGGAGAGCTTCGGGAAATATCTCGCGGACGCGGAGCGGTCACTGCTGATCGCGGAGCAGGAGGGTACGCCTGTCGCGTACGCGATGCTGGTCGGCGGCCCGATCCCGGACCCCGAGGTGGCCGCGCTGGTCGCCGCGGCCGCCGGGCCGGTGACCACCGTCGAGCTGAGCAAGTTCTACGTGGCGGCGGAGAACCACGGCCGGGGTGCCGCGTCGACGCTGATGGCCGCGACGCTGGCGGCGGCGCGGGAGTCCGGGGCGTCCTACTGCTGGCTGGGCGTCAACGACCGCAACGACCGGGCGTCCCGCTTCTACGCCAAGCACGGGTTCGAGCGGATCGGGTCGAAGCGGTTCCAGGTCGGCGACACCTGGTTCGTCGACCCGGTGCACGGCAGGTTCCTGGCCTAGGAGGCGACCCTCGGCGGGGCGTGGAACCAGGCTGCCTCGCCGGGGAGCAGGGCCCACTCGAGGCGCTGCCGGGTCAGCTCGCCGATCGCGGGCAGGTTGCCGGGCGCGAACCAGCCCACGGCCAGGGACTCGTCGTCGTTCACCCGGGCCTCGCCGCCGACCGCGCGGCAGCGGAACGTGATGTCGACGAACTCGCACCGGTCGCCGTTCGGGTACGTGTTCGGCGGCTGGGTGAACACGCTGGTCACGCGCTCGGGGACGACGTGGACGGCCGTCTCCTCGTACACCTCGCGGACCACGGTCTCCGCCGGCTGCTCGCCCGGGTCCATGACCCCGGAGATCAGGGACCAGCGCCCGTCGTCCGCCCGCTGCCCAAGCAGCACCCGCCCCGCGTCGTCGAGGACCACCGCGGTCACCCCGGGCAGCAGGAGCAGGCGGGTGCCGATGACGGCACGCAGGCTCTTCAGGAACGGCGAGATGGGCATGCGGGACAACATAGGCGCTCGCCCGGCGTCGCCCCCGGCACGGCGAACCGTGTCGGGGGTGACGCGTGATCCACGAAGCGCGGGCGCTTTCCGGCCGCGGGCGCTTCCCGGCCACGTCGCGCGGGCGCTTCCCGGCCACGTCGCGCGGGCGCTTTCCGGCCGCGGCGCGCGCCGTGCGGCGTACGGCGGCAGGGTTTGCGGTCTTGAAAAGCCCCGCTCAGGGAACCAGTGGGCGGATCTCCTGGGCAACGAAGCGGACGAAGTCGACGGGCGACGGATCGTCCTCGGCGGGCTGGAGCACGATCGTCGTGGCGCCCGCCTCGGCGAAGGCCCGGACCCCCTCGGCGATCGTCTTGGCGTCACCGGCGAGACCGGGCCACTCGGCGCCGTACTTCGCCTGCACCCGGGCGAGCCGCTCGTGCGCGCCGGCACCCGTGGCCGCCGGGACGAAGAGGACGACGTCGTGCCCCGGCCCGGGCTGGATCTGCTCGATCGCGGTGCGCAGACCCTCCAGGGAGGTGCCGCCCTCGAGGATGGTGCCGTCGCCCAGCTCGCCGGCGAGCTTGCGGGTCTTGGCCCCGGTCGCGCCGATCAGCACCCGCGCCCGCGGGTCGGAGGGCCAGTCGAGCTTGACCTTGTCGAGCCTCACGTAGCGCCCGTCGGTGGTGACCTCCTCGCCGGCGAGCAGCGCCTTGAGCGCCGTGACGTGCTCGCGCATCAGGGTCAGCGGCGAGGCCGCCCGCACGCCGACCTGGCCCATCCACTCCTGGACGCCGTGGCCCACGCCCGCGATCGCGCGGTCGCCGAAGAGCCGGTGCAGCGTGGCGATCTCCATCGCGGTCAGCGCGACGTTGCGGAACGGGATCGGCATCAGCCCGATGCCGACCCGCAGCCGGGTCGTCGAGGCCAGCGCCGCCGAGGCCGCCGCGATGCCGCTGTTGAGGAAGCAGTCCTCCCACAGCCAGAGCTGCTCGAGGCCGGCCTCGTCGGCGGCGCGGGCGACCTCGGGCAGGCGCTCGGGGGGATTGGACGGCAGGAAGATGGCTCCGAGATTGGTCACCTGTCCATGGTCCACGGCGCGGTCGGCAATGTCCTCCCCGTCTCCAGAAGCGTTTTGAGATTGGCCATGACGGCGGGCCATCCGAGACCGACCTCCGTACGCGCCTGCTCGTCCGGGAGGTCCTCGTGGGTGACCGTGAGCCGGACCAGCTCGTGGAACGGCTCCAGGTCGAACGTGACCCGCGACGGGTTGCCGGGGTCGGCCGGGTCGTCCCACGTGGTCACCAGGCGCCGGGGCGGCGTCGCCTCGGTCACCGTGCCGGTCACGTCGGCGATCCCCGACCCGTCGGTGCGGCGGTGCTCCCAGCGCGATCCGGGCTGCCAGTCGGAGACGTTCGCGTGCCCCCAGTAGTCGGCGGTCAGATCCGCGTCGGTGAGCGCGTACCACACCTTCTCGGGCGTGCTCTCGATGTAGGTGACATAGACGTACGACGGGCGGTCGCTCATGGCACTCTCCGCTCTCCTCTTGACCGCGCTCAGCAGGCGCAGCCGGGGCTCCTCGAACTTGTCGATCCAGCGTTCCTGGATGTCGTGCAGCGGGACCGGGTTGAGGTAGTGCAGCTTCTCCCGGCCGCGACGGACGGTGCTGACCAGCCGGGCCGCCTCGAGCACGGCCAGGTGCTGGGACGCGGACTGCCGGGTCATCGCGAGCGACCCGCACAGCTCGCCGAGGGTCTGCCCCGCCCGCTCGCGCAGCAGGTCGAGCAGCCGGCGCCGGGTCGGATCGGCGAGGGCCCGGAACACATCGTCCACACGTACAGTAATGCAGTCGTTTGCCTGCGTGTCAATGCCGGTGCCCGTCATGCGTCATCGCCCGCAGGGGTGACACGTCGTTGACCTTTGACGATGCGGCCCCGAGACTCCGGGAATCCGACGGCGGGGAGGCCGTGCCATGGAGGAGAAACCTCCGTACCTGATCGACCGTGCGGACGCCGGCGTCACCGTCAGCGCCGACCTCGACGAGGACGGGGCCAGCGTCCCGGCCTGGGTCGCCGCGTCCACGGCTGCCGCGGCGACCGAGCCCGCCACCCGGTTCGCGGTCTGCGTTCCCCCCGGCGCGGCTCTGGCCACGGCGGCCGGCATGGTGCCGGTGCACGACACCGTGGACCGCGCGCGCACCGCGGCCCGCTCCCGGATCACCCACGTCATCCGGGAGCTGCTCGAACCCGGCCCGTTCAGCGCCAGCCTCGCCCGCGACCTGGTCGGCGGCGCCTGCCACGAATGGCGGCTCCCCGGCCTGCTGCACCCGGGCCGGGCCATCATGTCCGAGCTGGTGGACAACGCGGTCGAGCACGCGGGCACGGAGATGGACGTCTGCATCTCCCGCCGCGGCACCGCCCTGCACCTCGCCGTCTGGGACCGCGACCCGACCCTGCCGAGCATCCGCGCGCTGGCCCCCGTCGTCCCCGGCAGACCCCTCGACGACCGCGGCTACGGCCTCCGGGTCGTGCACGCCGACTCCGTCGCCTGGGGCGCAATGCCCGGG
>CAKUMG010000384.1 GCA_934667465.1 uncultured Actinoplanes sp.
CCACGAAGGGCATCTGACCTATGCTGCGTTCCCTCTTCTCCGGCATCAGCGGTCTCCGCGCGCACCAGCAGATGATGGACGTCACGGGCAACAACATCGCCAACGTGAACACCACGGGTTACAAGAGCAGCCAGACCGTCTTCCAGGACACCCTGTCGCAGATGGTCAACGCCGCCGGTGCCCCGCAGAACCAGTCGGGTGGCACCAACCCGGCCCAGGTCGGCCTCGGTGTGCGTACGGCCAGCATCAACGCCAACTTCAGCCAGGGCGCCGCGCAGACCACCGGCAAGTCCGGCGACATGATGATCCAGGGCGACGGCTTCTTCGTGGTCAAGAGCGGCGGCGAGTCGGTCTACACCCGCGCCGGCTCGTTCACCTTCGACGCCAACGGCTCGCTGACCACCCCGAACGGCCAGATCGTCCAGGGCTGGTCCGCCGACACCGACGGCAACGTCAACACGGCGGGCGCCCCGGGCAACATCAAGCTGCCGATCGGCATCAGCCTGGCGCCGGAGGCGACCGAGAGCTTCACCCTGACCGGCAACCTCTCCTTCGAGGCCCCGATCAACACCGCGGCGCCGGGTGCCACGCCCACCGCCGGCAGCTCCAAGGTCATCCCGATCCCGGTCGTCGACGCGAACGGCGCCTCCAGCACCCTCAACGTCACGATGACCAAGACCGGCGCCAACGAGTGGACCGCGTCGACGCCGGCGCCGGGCAACTCGACAGTCGCGATCACGTTCCAGAACGGCAAGCCGGTGGCCGCCGACGGCTCCCCGCTGACCAGCATCGAGCTCGACGGCCTCGACGTGGACATCACCGACATCACGCACTACAGCGGCCAGACCGAGGCCCGGGTGAGCGCGTCGGACGGTTCCGCGGCGGGCATCCTGAGCTCCTACACGGTGTCGAACACCGGCCAGATCGTCGGTGTCTTCTCCAACGGCCTCAAGCAGTCCCTCGGTCAGCTGGCCCTGGCGAACTTCAACAACGTCAACGGCCTGGAGAAGATCGGCGACTCGATGTTCCGCAGCACGGTGAACTCGGGTCTCGCCCAGGTCGGCGCGGCCGGCTCGGCGGGCCTCGGCCTGATCACCAACGGCGCGCTCGAGATGTCGAACGTCGACCTGGCCCAGGAGTTCACCAACCTGGTCATCGCCCAGCGTGGCTTCCAGGCCAACAGCCGCATCATCACGACCTCCGACGAGATCCTCCAGGAGCTCGTCAACCTCAAGCGCTAGTCACCGCCGGCCGGAGCCGGGACGGGCCTCGTGCCCGTCCCGGCTTTTGGTTTTCCCAGGATTTCTCGCGCTCCGCACCCGGATAGCGACCCTTACGCGCTCATCGGCAACCCGGAACGCGCCGAATGGTCATGCGAAGGGCCGCGTACGGCCTGCCATGCCGCCAAGCAGCACCCAGCAATGCCAAGGACGGGATGTCGTGATCCTCGTAACCCGCATCAACGGAAGCGTCTTCGCGCTGAATCCGGATCTCATCGAGCGCGCCGAGTGCACGCCCGACACGGTCGTCACCCTCGTGGACGGCACGAAGTACGTCATCGCCGAGTCCGTGCCGGAGTTCATCGACTCGGTACGGCACTACCGCGCCTCCCTGATCTGCCAGGCGAGCCGTCTCGAGGCCGAACAGGCCGCCACCGACCCGGCCGGCGACGAGCAGCCGGCCGCCGCCAACGTGCTGCCGCTGCACCGGAAGGAACGCTGACATGGATCTCGCCACCATCATCGGCGTCGTCGTCGGCCTCATCATCGTTTTCGTCGTCCAGATCCTGGAGGGCGGCCACGCCTCCTCCATCCTGCTCTGGCCCTCGATGATGCTGGTCTTCGGCGGCGCCTACTGCGCGGCCATGGCCGGCGGCATCCTCAAGGACGCCCTCGGCGTCGGCAAGCTGTTCCAGAAGGCGTTCCTGGCCAAGGTCGCGCCGCCCACCAAGCTCGTCGAGGACATCGTCAAGCTCGCGGAGCGAGCCCGGCGGGAAGGCCTGCTGGCCCTGGAGGACGCGGTCAAGACCGTCGAGCACCCGTTCCTCAAGCGCGGCCTGCAGCTCGCGATCGACGGCACCGACCCGGAGGAACTGCACGACATCCTCCAGGCCGAGATCGCCGCGAAGAAGAAGGCCGACAAGGCCGGCATGAAGATCTTCGAGAACATGGGCGGTTACGCGCCGACCATCGGCATCGTCGGCACGGTCATGGGCCTGGTGCACGTGCTCGAGAACCTCGACAAGCCCGACACGCTGGGCCACTCCATTGCCGCGGCGTTCTGCGCCACGCTCTGGGGCGTGCTCTCCGCCAACTTGATCTTCCTACCCGCGGCCTCCCGCCTGACCCGACTATCGGGGATCGAGGCGGACGAGATGAGCCTGGTCATCGACGGGGTGCTCGCGATCCAGGCCGGTTCCAACCCACGCCTGGTGGCCCAGAAACTGCGCAGCCTGCTACCACCTGACGCGGCACAGGCGGCCGAGGCCTCGTCCGGCAAGAAGGCGGCCTGAGCATGAGTTCCGGTGGCGGTGGCAAGCGCAAGGTGCCCCACGAGGAACACGAGGAGCACGTCAACCATGAGCGCTGGCTCGTGTCGTACGCCGACATGCTCACGCTCCTGTTCGTCCTGTTCGTGGTGCTGTATTCGATGAGCAACGTCGACCAGAAGAAGTTCGCGCAGCTGGCGGCCGGCCTCTCCGAGGGCTTCGGAGCCGCGAGCGTGGCGTTCTCCGGCAACGTCTCGAACCTCGACGGCGCCGGCCAGGCTACGACCGTGGTGCCGATCGACCCGGGCGTCAACCCGGGTGGCGGGGACGGCGGCACGGCCGGCATGAGCAAGGAGCAGAAGGAGGCGGTCGAGCGGGCCGTCAAGGCATCGCAGCGCGCCGAGGCCTCGCGGAACGCCAAGGCGGCGGCCAAGGAAGCCGAGTCGCTCAAGAAGCTCGAGAACCAGTTGGCCGACGCGCTGAAGGCGGCCAAGCTGCTCGGGCAGGTGAAGTTCACCATCGACCAGCGCGGCCTGGTGGTGACCATCGTGACCAACGAGGTGATCTTCGCGGGCAACCGCGCCGACCTGCAGCCGGGCGGCAAGAAGATCCTGGACACCATCGCGCCGGCGTTGATCAAGCTGCCCAACAACATCGAGGTCGACGGGCACACCAACCAGCTCCGGGCGACCACGACGTTCTACCCGAGCGGCTGGGAGCTGTCGGCGGCGCGCGCGTCGGCGACGGTGCGCTACCTGATCTCCGACGGCCTGCCCAAGAAGCGGATGAGTGCCGTCGGCTTCTCCGACACCAAGCCGCTGATCGACCCGAAGGACCCCCGGTCCGTGACCGCGAACCGCCGGGTCGACGTGATCATCCTGACGACGCTCTCCGCCGAGCAGGCGGCCCTGCTGCCGTCGGCGGCCGGCGACGACAGCAAGTTGCATTCCGGTCAGACCACCGCCGAGGCGGCCGCCGCGGCTAAGGCGGCGGCCACCGAGGCCGAAACGACCACCGGAACCGGCTCGACCCCAACCACTCGCGACTGACACGACAGGAGGAGCTTCGATGGCCAAGGAAGAAAAGGACGCCGCGGCGGAGACGCCGAAGAAGAAGTCCAGCAAGATGCTCATCATCATCATCGCGGCCGTCGTGCTGCTCGGTGGTGGCGGTGCCGGCGCGTACTTCATGTTCTTCGCGGGCGACTCGGCCGAGGCGAAGGAGCCGGTGCTGGTCAAGGGCGAGGTCATCACGCTGGAGAACCCGCTGACGATCAACCTCGCCGACGGTCACTACCTCAAGCTCGGCTTCGCGCTGCAGATGACCGAGGAGGCCACCGGCGTCGAGCTCGACCTCGCCGAGTCGATCGACCTGGCGATCGACCAGTACACCGGCAAGGAGCTCGGCGAGCTGGAGACCGTCAAGGGCCGCGAGAAGGCCAAGGGCGAGCTGCTCGAGAAGATCGAGAAGGCCTACAACGTCGAGGAGCACCACTACGTGATGGGCATCTACTTCACGTCGTTCGTGACGCAGTAGCGACAGACCTCCGCGACCGGTCCGGCACGACACGGACCGGCCGCGGGTCGCGGGATCCCGGCCCTTGGCGGCGCCGGGGGAGCGCGACGGCAGGAGATGGGCGGGTCCGCGCGCGCGGACCCGCCCATTCGGCTTGCCGGGGGACAAAGCACGCCGTACGCCTCAGCGGTTGCCGAACGGGTGCCGATGAGGACGACGTGACCTCCTCGCCGACCCGATCCCCCGGCAAGATGGCCCGCCGTGCCGGGGCGGGGCCCACCACGTACGACTTCCGCAAGCCCATCAAGCTGTCCCGCGACCACGTCCGGACCCTGCAGATCGCGTTCGAGACGTACGCACGCAGCTGCGGAACCCTGTTCACCACCCGGCTCCGCGTCGTCAGCAGCGTCTCCCTGGTCTCGATCGAGCAGCTGAACTACGACGAGTACGTCGCCTCGCAGGCCAACCCGACCGTGATCGCCGTGGTCTCCATCGACCCGCTGCCCGGCACGGTGCTCATGGAGATGGCCTCCTCCACGGTCATGACCGCTATTGATCACATGCTCGGCGGCCCGGGCGGTCCCCAGCCCGAGCGCCCGCTGACCGAGGTCGAGATGCCGCTGCTGCGCGGGCTGCTGGAGCGGATGCTGGGCGAGCTGCGGTACGGGTTCGAGACGCTGGTGGACATTCACCCCAAGCTCAAGGACATCGAGTACAACGCGCAGTTCCTCCGCGCGCACCAGCCGGGCGACGCGGTGGTGATCGCCACCTTCGAGATGAAGGTCGGCACCGAGGAGTGCGCCGCCACGCTCTGCCTGCCGTTCAACACCATCCTGCCGGTGCTGGAGAAGCAGGAGATGATCGAGCTCACGCCGGCCGAGCGGATGGTGCGCGACACCTCGCTGCGCAACCTCACGGCCGGACTTTCCGCGGCGCCGATTGACGTAGCTGTCCGATTCCAGCCCATGCGCATGCGTACCGATGACATCGTGGATCTACGCCCCGGCGACGTCGTGCCGCTCGGGCACCCGACCAGCGTGCCGCTTGAGGTAACGGTCAACGAGACCGTTTTCGCCCACGCGGTGCCCGGTAATCAGGGCGCCCGGCTCGCCTGTCTCGTCGTGCCGTCGCCCAAGGAGGAAGAACGTAGATGACCGCGCCAACGATCACCGAGCCGCAGCTCGCGCTGGTCCGGGCCGCCGCGGAGGCGGCCCTCGGGGTGCTGCCCACCAGCCGGGCGCTGACGGTCGGGGCGCCGACGGCGGCCTCCCCCGGCATGCTGACCACCGGGCAGGCGATCACCGCGAGGTTCAGCGGCGCCGCGACCGGTGAGGTCGTCGTCGTGGTGGGCCAGGACCTCGCCGACGCGCTCAAGGAGAGCCCGCTCGGAGAGCTCGATCTGACTGCCGCCGTACGCCCGGCGCTGGAAGCAGCCTCGCGGGTGTTCGGTCCGGTCGTCCTCGATCCCGGTCAGCTCATGGAACCCGGCGTGGCCCTGAGCGCGATCGCGGCCAAGGACGGCTCCGTGGCGATCCCGCTCCTCGACGGCGGCGAGACCCGGGCCGTGCTGGCGCTGGCGCTCAGCCCGTGGCCCGCCGACGGTGGCTCCGGCGGGATGGCGACGCGGGCCGGCTCGGTGGCCGCACCGATGCGCGGCGGGCTCGACATGCTGCACGACGTCGAGATGGAGGTCTCGGCGGAGCTGGGCCGCACCCGGATGAGCGTCCGGGAGCTGCTGAGCCTGAGCCCGGGCGCCATCGTCGAGCTGGACCGGGCCGCGGGCAGCCCCGCGGACCTGCTGGTCAACGGCCGGCTGATCGCCCGCGGCGAGGTCGTCGTGGTCGACGAGAACTTCGGCATCCGGATCACGGAGATCGTCTCTCCCGGCAGCGAACGGGAGTAACCGTTGTTCGAGCTCGTCCTGCGCATCGGCTTCTCCCTGCTGGTCGTCCTCGGCCTGATGTGGGCGGTGGCCCGGGTGATCCGGCGCGGCGGCGTCCGGCGCGGGACGGGTTCGCTGATGGTCCTCAACCGCCAGCAGCTGAGCCGCGGCTCCGCCGTGGCGGTCGTCCGGGTGGCCGACCGGGCCCTGATCCTCGGCGTCACCGACGTCCAAGTCAGCCTGCTCGGCGAGACGGACCTGACCTCGTTCGACGAGGAGCACCACTTCGGGCACGACC